>CAZCAD010000260.1:0-5445 GCA_964496525.1 uncultured Flavobacteriales bacterium
TGCCACTTGCGTGCTGTCAGAAGTACTTAAATTCGATCCTCCTTGTAATAATAAAGCCAATGCGCCCATATTCACTGCATTTTTTATTTAAAACGGAACGATTATTTATCGTTACAAAACGAAAGTAGTGATTGTAGCATCACCAAAATGTTGAAAAAAGGATATTTTATTAACGGTTGGGTATTGATTTATCAACTGTATCTGGAAATTTGGGTGTGTTGGGTGTTTTGGACCTGTCGGCTGGTAGGCAAGGTTTGGGATTTGCCACAGTGGTTTAGCCGCCACTGAACATCAGGAAGTATGTAACAGCTCCTCCCAGGTATCCGATAATTGCGTAGAGTGATATTCGCTTAACATACCATCCAAAGCTAATTTTCTCTAATCCCATTACTGCAACCCCCGCAGCAGATCCAATGATCAATGCAGAACCACCGGTTCCTGCGCAATATGCAAGGAACTGCCAAAACTTACCGTCTTCGGCAAATTGTCCCACCATTTCAATTGGGTACATTCCCTGGGCCGCGGCAACTAAGGGTACGTTATCCACAATCGCCGATAAGAATCCGATGGAAACGTTAATGGCATACATATTCCCATTTAACTTGTCGTCGAGAAAATGAGCAACTTCGGTTAAGTGACCAACCTCCTGCAATGCGGAAACCGCCATTAAAATTCCCAAGAAGAACAGCACCGTTGCGGTATCTACCTTTTGAAGAACAGAAATAACGGACAAACCTTTGCGATCTTCTTGCTTCTTTTTATGGTGCATGAGTTCTGTCACGACCCACAATATTCCCAAACTCAGCATCATTCCGATAAATGGAGGAAGATGGGTAATAGTCTTAAAAACAGGAACAAACAGTAGCCCGGCTAATCCAAGAAAAAACACAAAATTTCTTTCGAAACTTGTTGTTGATGCCTTCTCACTCGGCCCTGCTTCATTTTTCTGCGGTCGATTGACTTTGCCTTTTACAAAAAATGAGGCGATTCCCAATGGTACCAAGAGAGCAACCAGCGATGGAATAATCAGATTTACGATGATTACGGATGAAGATGGGAGTTGCCCGTTGTTCCAGAGCATGGTCGTTGTCACATCGCCAATTGGTGACCAGGCGCCGCCTGCATTGGCCGCGATGATAATGAAACCGCCGAATAGCCACCTTGTCTCTTTATCGTCAATCAATTTTCGGATGACGGAGATCATAACAATAGAGGTTGTCAGGTTATCGAGTGCCGCAGACATAAAGAAAGTCAGGATGCATATCACCCATAATAATTTCACTTTGGAAAGCGTAGAAATTTTATCCGTGATCACTACAAATCCTTCATGAGCATCTATGAGCTCCACAATCGTCATGGCTCCAAGGAGGAAAAACAAGATACTGGCTATATCAAAGAGATGATGGGACAATCCGTGTTGGACAAAATGATGAACATACTCACCCGTGTACTCAGCGTCGCGAGTCTTATAATGTACTTTTCCGCTTTCGTCCTGATGCGCTGCAAAATCGTCAAAAACCTCATTTCGCTCGTCCTCAAACTCAACAGACATAAATTTAACGAGCGATGGATTATGATTTCGAAGTGTGGTGTCGCTTGATATTGACTCGACAGTTGCACCCTCTTCAATGTGAAGGTGGTCTTCAGGCCAAATCGCATACATTCCCCAACAAACCATTCCAATAAATAAGGCTGAAGCCGCCTTGTCGACATGAATATTGTGTTCAAGCGCAATCGCTAAGTACCCTAAGACGAAAATTATGATCATTGCAAATTCAATTCCCATAGCCTTAGATTAGTTTTTTGAGCGCTATCTCGAAGGCGGCTTTTGCGATTCCCGTTTTCTCAGAATTAACAGCTTTCGCTGCCAGAAGTGCATCCTTAATTGTGTTTGAGGTATCCGAAAAAATTCCTTCGTCAGTTAACTTTTCGAGGTCGGAACTCATTAAATATGCGAATACCCTGGCCATTCCACAGTTCGACACGAAATCAGGAATGACAGCGATTTGATTGTCTGTATAGTCTGCAATCGGACCAAAGAATATTTCCTTATCTGCAAAAGGAACATTAGCTCCAGATGATATTAATTCAACGCCTCCATCGATCAGGCAATCTACCTGTTCTTTGGTAATCATTCGTGAGGCAGCACAGGGAATAAAAATATCAGCCGGAACATTCCAAATTCGTTCGTTTACCTCATCGTAAGGCAAAATCTCCGATGCATTTAGTACACTGCCGTTTTTATTGCGGAATAGTTCTCCTATCTCTTCAAATGTGAATCCGTCTTCCTTTATCAAACCACCCAATCTATCAATTATTGCCACTATTTTAGCCCCTTCTTGAGACAGATAGTACGCCGCTGCCGAACCCACATTTCCCCATCCCTGCACGATCACTTTCTTGTCCTTAATACTTCCTTCCCAAATATCGTAGAAGTGAATGACCGATTCTGATACACCATAGCCTGTTATCATATCAGCGATGACATATTTTCTGGCTACATCCGGAGAATATTTTTCATCCTCAATTACCTTTAAAACCCCCTGTCTTAGTTGACCGATGCGGTTTATTTTTTGAGCCTCACGCGGTTGAAAATGACCATTAAAAACTCCTTCTTGCGGATGCCATACCCCGCAATCTTCGGTAATCGGTATTACTTCGCGGATCTCATCTACATTAAGATCACCACCTGTTCCGTAATAATGCTTTAACAGTGGTGTTATGGTCGCATACCAACGTCGTAATACAGCCTCTTTTCTTGGGTCTCTCGGGTTAAAATTGATCCCCGATTTTGCACCTCCGATTTGCGGACCTGCCACGGTAAACTTTACCTCCATAGTTTTGGCAAGAGATTCAACTTCTCTTTTGTCCAGTCCTTGCCTCATTCTGGTACCTCCGCCTGCGGCTCCACCCCTTAAGGAATTGATGACCACCCAGCCTTCAGCCTCAGACTCGGGATCTTTCCATTCAAAAACGATTTCAGGTCGTTTATTTTCAAACTTTTCGAGAAGTTGTAGCATGAATACGGGGCAATTTAAAGGCGTTTCTTAGTTTTTTTTTGAGGAAGCAAAAATACTAAAGATTTTATTGTGTTTTACACGATCGAGGCATTAATCGAAGCTCATCTACTTAGGGATTCCATATGGTTCCGCCGGATGAATCTTCACGTGCTCCCGTAACCGAAGCGAATGTGTTAATTTCATTTCTCAATCGCAATAGTCCAAGAAACGCAAAGACCAAAGCCTCTTTGTAGTCAATAATCTCAATGGGAGGTATTTCCATGGCAGAATCGGATTTAGCCTTCAACCGACCGATAAAAAAGCGGTTATGAGCCCCACCACCGCTGATCAAAACTTCTTTCAGGCTATTTTCATTAATAATCATAGCAATTTGATCCGTTTCATGCTCAACAAGCGTCGCCAAAATATCTTCAGTACGCTCATTTTCAAAGTTTTCAAGCAGAGGATAGAATTTATCCTCCAACCATTCAAGACCAAGAGATTTAGGTCCTTTCAATGAATAAAATTCGAGGCTATTCAATTTGACCAGTAGCTCGGGAAGTATATTTCCTGAATTGGCTCGTCGGCCATCTCTGTCCATCTCCTCGCCAAATTTCACTCGCATGGTCTTATTCAATGGATGGTTAGCGGGGCAAATGTCAAAGGCTATTCTCTTATTATTACTGTCGAAACTAATGTTCGCAATCCCACCAAGATTGAGACAGGCATCGAAATCGCCAAAAAGCAGTTTATCGCCGACCGGAACCAAAGGCGCACCCTGACCTCCCAATTTTACATCTGTTATTCTGAAATCGTTAATGACCGGAAGTCCCAGATTTTTACAAATCTCTTGTGCATTACCCACTTGCATGCTTATTCCATCCTGAGGTTGATGGTGAACCGTATGACCATGCGAGGCGATAAAATCGATTTGTTCAAGATTGAATCTC
This sequence comes from uncultured Flavobacteriales bacterium, assembly GCA_964496525.1. Lineage (GTDB taxonomy): Bacteria > Bacteroidota > Bacteroidia > Flavobacteriales_D > Crocinitomicaceae > JAKSBJ01. Next base: position 3,950 of record CAZCAD010000260.1, read on the forward strand.
TCAATAAATAATGTGAGGGCTCTTGAAATCAGATGAGCAAATTCCAGATCCAATTTAGAAAGTTCACCTTCATCCAACTTAATTGCGCTCGCCAGTCGCTCTCTCCATGATTTAGAATATTCTATCGTATCGCATTCAAGAATTACCCAAAACCACTCTCCGTTATTTAAGCTGAATTCACAGTAGCATAAGTCCAAACCGTCAAGAGAAGTTCCTGACATAACACCTATTGCACGATAAGATGTTTTCACTTGATTTAGATTATATCCGATTTGCTTTAATTCCTTAAATTTGCATTCCGCTATGCAAGTGAGGAAAGATAAATAAAATTAAACGGAGCTCATGGACTTTTCCTTTACAGAAGAACAAATTGCCGTAAGAGATGCGGCCAGGGATTTTGCGCAGAACGTGTTAAAACCGGGAGTGATTGAACGTGATAAAAATGCCACTTTTCCCGAAGAGGAACTAAAACAACTGGGAGAGCTTGGTTTTTTAGGGATGATGGTTGACCCGGCTTACGGGGGCGGGGGCATGGATACTGTTTCATACGTTCTTGCTATGGAAGAGATTTCTAAGGTAGATGCATCTTGCTCAGTCTGTATGTCGGTTTGTAATTCTCTTTATTGTTGGGGGCTGGAAAGATTTGCGAGTGAAGAGAACAAACAAAAGTACCTTACTCCTGTAGCAAAAGGAGAAAAAATAGGCGCTTTTTGTTTATCTGAACCTGAAGCCGGTTCTGATGCTACTTCGCAGCGAACTACCGCAGAAGATAGAGGCGATCATTATTTGGTAAACGGAACGAAGAATTGGATTACCAATGGAAAGTCGGCTTCCTATTATATTGTCATGTGTCAAACAGACAAGGACAAAGGACACAGAGGAATTAATGCACTTATTTTGGAGCAAGATATGGCGGGACTTATCGTTGGAGAGAAGGAGGACAAAATGGGAATTCGGGCATCTGACACAACCACATTGACCTTTACTGATGTGAAGGTTCCAAAAGAAAACAGGATTGGTGAAGAAGGTTTTGGATTTAAATTTGCCATGCAAGTTCTTGGAGGAGGACGAATCGGTATTGCATCTCAGGCTTTAGGAATTGCATCAGGAGCACTAGAGCTTGCCATCGCCTATTCGAAGGAACGAAAAACATTTGGAAAAGAAATTCATAAGCATCAGGCGATAGCTTTTAAGTTGGCTGACATGGCTACACAAGTTGAAGCTGCCAGATTGATGTGTCTCAACGCCGCTTCCTTAAAAGATCAGGGGCAGGATTTTGAACAGGAAGCCTCTATGGCGAAACTATTTGCGTCAGAAATTGCACAGAGTGTTACAACGGAGGCTGTTCAGATTCATGGTGGATACGGCTATGTACGTGAGTATCATGTTGAGCGATTGATGCGGGACGCCAAGATTACTCAAATCTATGAAGGCACTTCTGAAATTCAGAAAATCGTAATCTCCAGAGGTATTCTGAAAGATTAATTATCACTTAT
>CAZCAD010000261.1:0-5434 GCA_964496525.1 uncultured Flavobacteriales bacterium
ACTGCGGAGCGGCGACATCCAACTGAAAAGCTTGCCATCTCAACAGGGTAAAATCTGAGCGCACCTTGTGTCGCAGCAGTACGGTAATTACCACCCCTGGGAAAAAATGCCTATTTTACTCAAACGATGAAGCTACATTTTCATTCAACTATTTTCAAAATGATAATAGTCCTTCTGTTGGTTTCCTCTCATTCTATGTCGCATTGTCAAAAAGCTTACGCAAAAGAAATGCTCGATAGTCTATGCAGTCCGCGATATGATGGTCGGGGATATGTCAATCAGGGAGATGTTCGGGCGGCGGATTTCATTGTCAGAGAACTTAAGAAAATCGGCGTTCAATCATTTAAGAAAAAACCCTTCTGTCAGGATTATGAATTACCGATTAATACATTTCCGTATCCTATTGAGTTGGTTCTGGATGGTAAAACCCTAATCGCCGGGGATGAGTACCTAATCGACGCTTATTCAGGTTCTGCCCAGGGTGAATTTGATATTATCGAAGTAAACAGTACTAACTATCTGACGGAATACGGAGGAAAACTCGATCTGAGCGGTCAAAGTCCGGGGCAAAAATTATATGCGCTTAATTTTACCGATCTGAAGGATAAAAAGAAAGTAGGTGAGATTAAAGGTCTAGCATACACAGCGATGAATTATTTTCCGATTCTATGGGTCGAGAAAAACAAACAAATGCATTCTGTCCGTGCTCCTGCCACAAATTATCCCATGTTTACGGTTGACTCGGCCAGCTATCTAAAACCAACTAAGGCCCAATTAAGTGTCAACAATAAATACCTTACTAACTACAAAACCAAGAACGTAATTGGTTTAATTCCCGGAAAAAAGAAGAAAAAGTATGTCGTTTTTTCGGCGCATTATGATCATTTAGGACGAATGGGCCCCGACGTTTATTTTCCCGGAGCAAATGATAATGCAAGCGGTGTAGCGATGCTGTTATCACTGGCGAAATACTATATGAAAAATCCGCCAATATATTCCATCGTTTTCTGCTTTTTCAGTGGAGAAGAAGCCGGTCTGCATGGTTCCAGGTATTTTGTGAGTCATCCCTACTTCAAATTGAAAAAGGTCAAATTTGTCCTGAACATTGATATTATGGGAGGCGCATCCGAAGGGATTACGGCCGTAAATGCAACCCAACATCCCGAGGAGTTCGAAGCCTTGAGCCGTATTAACTCAGAGCAAAAATTGCTGAATAAGGTCAAAAGACGAGGGCCAACTCAAAATTCGGATCATTATTACTTCGTTGAGAGTGGAGTTCCGGCCTTTTTCATCTATTCAGTCTGTAAGGTAAAAAACTACCATGACATCTACGATACTGCCGAGAATACGCCTTTAGAGAAATTTGATGAAGTTCAGCAATTGATTACTGAATTTGTAAAGACGCTTTAAGGTTTACAGCATTTTAGGTCGTAAATTATAACGAAAAGAGTTGTAGAAAATTCGACACTTTTGATACCCTCTATCCTCTGCGATCCCCCAATTTATTTATACCTTGCATACGATGAAATGGACGAAATGCTTAATAACAGCGACCTTATTATCCTCATTTGCCTTTGCACAACCTTATCTGGGTAGTGAAGGTGCTGAAATTTCGCCCAATTCCAAGTCTGCCGGTTGTGCGCCCGCTAACGGATCATACTACCTCGAATTTAACAACGTAAAAGCACTCATTCATACCGGTGGAAATCTCTGGCAAATATCCGGTCAAAATTTCGCACACTATGAAGTGCCGAAAGGTTCGGGTATTCACGCCTTATTCGCCTCGGCTTTGTGGCTTGGTGGCGTTGACATCAATGGCCAGCTCAAACTCGCCGCCGTCCGATATAGAAATGGTCAGGATTATTGGGCCGGTCCGCTTACAATTAGTGGTGATGCGGAAATCATCCCGGAAACATGTCAACAATATGATCGACATTATGTAATTACTCAAGACGAGGTCAGAGAATTTGATGCCTGGTTCAATGCCGGTTTACTCGATGCAGAAAATGGAGGAAGTACCCAGGCAGACGATTTTCCTGATTATCAAATTCCGCTTTCAATTTTAGATTGGCCTGCTCATGGAAATACAGCACTCGATCAGGACTTTTACCTGGCACCTTTTTATGATAGGGATCAGGACGGAGTATATGTTCCGGAGAATGGCGATTATCCCTGGTATGATATCAACAAAGAACTTAATTGTACCGTAGATAGGACAGTAACCTTGTACGGAGATCAAACGGTTTGGTGGGTCATGAACGACAAAGGGAACATTCATACGGAAACCGGTTCGGATCCGCTTGGAATGGAGATTCGCTGCCAGGCTTTTGCTTTTGCCACCAATGACGAGGTCAACAACATGACTTTCTACAATTATGAGTTGGTCAATCGGTCGACTCAAACCCTATACGACACTTATTTCGGGGTTTTTATTGATGTTGCTTTAGGAGGTCCATTTGATGATTATGTGGGATGTGATGTGTCAAGAGGATTAGGGTATTGCTACAATGGAAATGCCTTTGATGCGGATGAAGGAGGTTGGCTAGGATACCACGAAAACCCACCTGCCTGCGGGGTTGACTTTTTTGAAGGGCCTTATCTGGACGATGATGGCGTAGATAACCCGCTTGTTGAAAATTATAATGATGCCCAGGCGGCCGACGGAATACCATATCCCGGACTTGGAATTGGATACGGAGATGGCGTAATCGATAATGAGCGTTTGGGAATGAGAAGATTTCTGTACTACAATAACCTGGGTGGTGGAGGAAATCCGGCACAAACGGATCCTATTTCAGGAACAGATTATTACAATTATTTGACCGGATTTTGGAAAGACGGAACTCCCCACGTTTATGGCGGAAATGGTCATCCATCTGATCCGGATGCAAATCCAAGCCAACTTTCCGATTATATGTTTCCGGGAGATACTGATCCGGTTGGCTGGGGAACAGGAGGCCTGCCACAAGCACTCTGGACGGAGCAAACCGCCGGAAATCCTCCTTTTGACAGACGATTTTGCCAATCGGCCGGGCCATTCGTGCTTCATCCGGGAGCGGTTAATAATATTACTACAGGAATTGCATGGGCCAGGGCGGCAAGTGGAGATCCGTTTGCTTCTGTTCTGATTCTACAAAAGGCAGACGATAAAGCCCAGGCGCTTTTTGATAATTGCTTTAAGATCCTGGATGGACCCCATGCACCGGAGATGAGTATTCAAGAAATGGAGAATGAATTGATTATCTCATTGTATAATCCCGTGAATTCGAATAACCAAAATGAGGATTATGTAGAGTTTGATCCTTTTCTTGTAAATGTCGATAACGATCCAAATTTTGACGGGAACTATCGTTTCCAGGGATATCAGGTATTTCAATTGGAGAATGATGCCGTTTCCTCAACGGACCTAATGGATATTGCGCAGGCTCGTTTGGTATTCCAATGCGACATTGTGGATACTGTGGAGCGATTAGTTAACTATACTTTTGACGAAGATCTTGAATTATCTGTTCCGACCGTAATGGTGGATGGAGCGAATGAAGGAATCAGTCATTCCTTCTCTTTAAAAATTGATCAGTTCGCTACAGGGGATGATAAGACCCTGGTGAATTTTAAACGCTATTATTATATGGCGGTCGCTTATGCAGCCAATATTTATAAGCAGTATGATCCAACAGATCCGGATCTTCTTGATGGCCAGAAAATTCCCTACAAGGCGAGTCGAAAAGCTGCGATTGGTGAGATCAAGTCTTTCGAAGGAATCCCACACTCACCTAATCCCGAAAATGGCGGAACATCATTTTTAGTGAACTACGGTTATGAACTTCCTGTTACCCGAATAGATGGTTGGGGAAATGGTGGAAACTGGACGGAGATTACTGATGCATCTGAGCTTGCAATTTTAAATGGAGGTGTGGTTAACGAACTTGAATATAAGTCCGGAGCCGGACCAATTAAGGTGCAGGTGATTGATCCCTTGAATTTACCAAATGGCGATTTCGAATTATACTTTACGCCCGACAGTGCTGCCGGACTGGATTCTGCGGGCTGGTATATTGTCAATCTGACTGATGGTGACACAACTTATTCTGATCACACCATTGATTTTGCAAATGAACAGTTACTCCCTGAATGGGGGATTTCTGTAAGTATTGCGCAGACAGAATATGAACTGACTAATAAAGCATATAAGGACCGCTACACCCGTCCGATTTCATCTGCGCTGATATATGACGACTCTTCAAAAATATGGTTAGGCGGTATTCCGGATGATGATGCCCTTTATCCGACGAATTGGATTCGATCCGGTGCTAATGAGTCATTGCCAACCGAATGTTTGCCCGGAGCTTTGTCTAATCCTTGTTATTATGATGATAAAAAGGCAGACTTTGATCAGGAATATGAAAATTTGATCGGCGGTATCGCCGGACCATTTAAATTGGTGGGTACGGAACTTAGAGGGATGCCGATTGGTTACCCGGACGCAATATACAATGCAGATTTAGAGCCTATAGGAGGTGTGTTCACACCAACTGTTTCCCAAACTCAGGTAAGTTTACTTGACCTTCACGGGGTGGATGTCGTCATAACTTCGGATAAGTCCAGGTGGACGCAGTGCCCTGTGATTGAAACTTCGTATAATTCTTCACAATCCGAAGGAGGATCATCAATCTGCAAATTGCGTTATGGAAATTCGGTGGATAAAGACGGAATCGAAGTAAGTGGAACAGGAATGGGATGGTTTCCGGGTTATGCCATTGATGTAGAAACGGGAGAACGATTGAACATGGCATTCGGTGAAAATTCCTGGCTAAATGGTTCAAACGGAAGCGATATGATCTGGAATCCAACTTCGGAATTCGTTGACCCTGTCGGAGAACCGCTCTTTGGCGGCATGCACTACATCTATGTTTTCGGAACAAAGGTGGGAGGTATGCCGGCTTACGATAATGGAAGTTGGCTTCATACTGAGTTGAGCGATGAATCGGCGGGTGCTTACATTGGAGCATGGAAAACCTGTATGTGGATTATTGAACCAATGCTAATTCCTAATCGCGGTCTACTGGACACAGACGTTCGAATGCAAATTCGAATCAGCCATCCATATCAGGAAGAGGTTTATACAAACTTGAATTCAGGTTTACCGGCATATCGATTTTCTACAGCCGGAATAGCAAGTAATACTTCCCAAACAAATATTTCAATCGATGCCCTTTCGCAAATTAAAATTGTGCCGAATCCTTATTATGCCTATTCGATGTACGAAACTTCACGACTGGACAATCGGGTCAAGTTCACTAATCTGCCGGAAATTTGCACAATTACGATTTACAATATGAATGGGGGATTGGTCAAGCGAATTGACAAAGACAATCCACTTACTTTTGAAGATTGGAAATTAAAAAACTATAAGGGAATTCCTATAGCGGGAGGA
>CAZCAD010000262.1:0-5407 GCA_964496525.1 uncultured Flavobacteriales bacterium
GTCTCAGATTCAGGAGCTGCCCTTTTAACCATTTCAGGATTCAAGAAGTCAATTACCAGTTTCCCCTTCTCTGCCAACCTGCGATGAACAGCTTTCAAAACATTTTCATTTTCCTCGATTGTATCGAAATAACCAAAGCTTGTAAATAGATTAAGGACGATGTCATACAATTGATCCGGCAATTCTTCACGCATATCATGAACATAGAATTTTAATCTCTCCGATTCGTATTTGCTTGCTTCAGCTATATTTTTTGGGGATAAATCGATGCCGGTTGTTCTAAATCCAAGAGAATCCAAATAGATTGAATGGCGACCTCTTCCACAAGCCAAATCAAGTACTGAATCATTCTTATGAAAGGGCACCTTTTCGACCAGATTTTGTATGAAGATTTCGGCTTCCGAATGGTCCCGATTCTCGTAAAGAATATGGTAAAATTCGGTATCGAACCAAGATTCAAACCACTCACTCATTTACAACAATTTCGACAAAAATAAGAGAGATTTAAATTAATCGCGCATTATGCAGTAAAAAATCTATGGCGATCTAAAATCAATTTGAAATATATCGCTTGGCCACCTTTTCAATCTTCAGCTTAGAGGTGTTTCGATTGAGTTTGAAATAGCCATATTTCTTTACGATTTCAACCCTCTTCAGGGCCTTCTACTGCCTAATCTTCCATAATCCTAAAAATAAGCCCCTTTATCCAATTAAAAGTTTTTTAATTTTATATATTTGTCTTGCTCAAATATTGCGTGGAAAGAGTTTACGACATATACAAAAGACTGGAGGAAGAGAACGTCCTTCTTTCATTTAAGGGGATGGTTACATCAGAGCTTCTGACTACGATTCTACAAATCATGGAATCGAAGATGGAGCATCTGGAAGAAAAGCCAAAAGTGAAGAAAAAAGTCTTTAACATACTCGTTGAATGTCTTCAAAACTTGTACCATCATATTGATCAGGAAGATGTTGCTCATGTTCCGGCTGAAGAGAAGTCGGCCTTACTTATGATTGCAAAGGGACCGGTGAATTATCAAATCACCACCGGCAATTACATGAAGACAGTTGACAGGGCTGAACTTGAAAACAAAATCGAGTTGGTAAACGGGATGGATAAAGATGAGCTGAAAGCCTATTACAAGAAGGTGTTGAATGAAGGGAAGATGTCTGCGAAAGGAACCGCAGGTTTAGGAATGATAGACATTGCAAGAAAATCAGGGCAGCCATTGGAGTATGCCTTTAAATCAATAAATGATAAAACAACTTTTTTTAGTTTAGCTGTTAAAATATCAGAGTAAATAGTAAACGTAGATTATGGAAAATTTAACTTTAGAAGGATCGGCAAAAACACCAACGGTGAAATTTGATTCGGAAAACGGCGTGCTGGAATTAAAAGGAAGATCAATTCCTGAAAATTCCATTGAATTTTATAAGCCTTTGAACGACTGGATTGATGGTTATGCCGGAGCTCCGAAGCCGAATACGGTCGTCGATATCAAATTGGAGTATTTCAATACTTCATCGTCGAAATGTATTCTTGACCTGTTCAAACAATTAGAAAAATTGAACGGTGGCAATACGGAGGTGAAAGTTAACTGGTATTTCGAGGAAGATGATGAGGACATGGAAGAAGCAGGAGAGGATTACCAGGCAATTATCGACCTGCCCTTTAAAATGATCGAAGTCGAAGAAATCTAAATCACTCCCTTCTAAACGGGCTTGATGGATTCAAAAATAATGATCGGGGTTACCGGTGGTATTGGTTCTGGTAAATCAGTGATTTGCCGAATCGTGTGTACCCTGGGTTACCCCGTTTTTTATTCCGACAATGAGGCGAAACGTATATTGATCGAGAATGGAAATATCCGCCAAAAAGTGATAAGCGTTTTTGGAGAGGAAGTTTACTCAGACTCAGGCTTAAACCGCCCTTTTCTTTCTCAGAAAATATTTAGTGAGCCCAGCTTAAAAGAAAAGTTGGAAAACATCATTCATCCTGCAGTACGTGATGAATTCGAACGTTGGGGTCAATTGCAAGAAAGCCCTCTACTTTTCAACGAGGCGGCAATTCTTTTCGAAACAGGTGGCTACAAGTCTTACAACTACACCATTTTGGTTACTTCGCCGCTTGAACTTAGGTTAGACAGAATCATGAAACGTGACGGCTTAGATCGACCGAAAGTTCAAAAAAGATTTGAAAATCAATGGTCAGATGAAAAGAAAGAAACCCTGGCATCTTTCGTTATTTCAAACGACGAGGAGAGCATGCTGATTCCGCAAGTTTTGGAGGCAATTAATAAAATTAGGGAAGTTGAAAATATATAGCTCCGAAAATACCAGGAAATGGGATGAGTTCACCATTGAGCAAGAACCGGTTGCCTCTATCGATTTGATGGAGAGAGCTGCAACTGTCTGCACAAAACATATTTTAGGCAGCTTTTACCTGAAATCAGCCGCGATAATATGTGGTCCGGGAAATAACGGTGGAGACGGGCTGGTCATCGCGCGATTACTTTCAGAGCGAGGGATTGAGGTTAACGTCTATCTCCTCGAAATCGGTAAGAAGAAATCAGAGGACTTTAAAGCAAATCTTGATCGACTAAGTGCTGAAATTGAGCAAGTTGTAATAAATGAATCCAATGGTTTGCCGGAATTAAATGAGAACATAATCATCGATGCCATTTTTGGATCGGGTTTGAACAAGAGCCTGGACGGCTGGATTGCAGAACTGGTAAACGAAATGAATAATTCCAATGTCCCAATTGTCGCCATTGATATTCCTTCAGGCATGTATGCGGATGTGCAGATTGAGGAAGGCAGTCCGGCAGTCAGAGCAGTTAAAACGATCAGTTTTCAATGCCCAAAAATGAGTTTTTTCTTTGTTGAAAACGACGAATTCTTGGGAGACTGGACGGTTGTAGATATTGGATTGCATAAGGACTACCAGGCCGATGAAGAAGCGATATTTGTTAAAGAAGATCTAATTGATCTGAAAGAACGAAAGCGACACGATCACAAAGGATCGAACGGTTTTCTTTCGATTGTCGCAGGAATCGGAGGAATGCCGGGGGCTGCTATATTAGCATCTAAATCAGCGTTTAGAACCGGATGTGGCTATGTTGCGACAACTGCATCACAGGCATCCTATGCCCCGCTCATGGCAGCAGTACCCGAATTACTTCCACTCGATCCGGATGGACTGGTTTTTCCAAAAAAAAGTACCGCGCTACTTATAGGACCCGGAATTGGAAAATCAGAGGAGAGCAAGAAATGGGTCAAAGTCGGATTGGACGGTCAGCTTCCACTATTGTTGGATGCCGATGCCATAAATTTGTTATCCGCAGAGTCAAAATGGATACCGTTAATTCCCGAAAACACAATTCTTACGCCTCACATCGGCGAGCTAAGGAGACTGATTGGTGAACATGCAAACTCGGCTGAACTGCTCAAAGCACAAAGAGAGTTTTCTGTTAATCACAAAGTTTACATTCTTCAAAAGGGCCCGAATTCTAAATTAAGCTGTCCTGATGGCAAATTATATATTAACTCCACCGGTAATCCCGGAATGGCAACAGCCGGAATGGGCGACGTGCTAAGTGGAATGATCGGATCATTTTTAGCTCAAGGATATGACTCGCTCCAGGCAAGTTTAAACGGAATGTACTTACACGGCTTGGCCGGTGATCTTGTTGCGAGAAACAATGGTCAAAGAGGAATGATCAGTTCGGATGTTCTGGAATCAATACCCGAAGTGCTAAGATCGTTTTAGAATCTGAGATAAATCCCATAATTAAAGGCAACCCCAAACATACGATGATCTACGGGCAATTCATTGGTATCATAACTGTTTAATAGATTCCTTCGATATTCTGCAGACAGGGTCAATCCAATAAACTTCATATTATAATTGATCCCGGCTCCAATACCCGCCATTATATTAAAAGGTGCGAAATCATTCTTAATTATCTCCTCATCCGGATCGCCAATAATACCGAGCGAATTAGTGTAATCCGCATCATATCGGATTTGTAAAATATTCAAGAGCGTTACTCCGGCAAACATAAATCCTTGCAACTTTTCCCCATAGGTTGCTCTAAATCTAAAAGGAACACCAATCTGTAAATAACGCCTTTTGTAATTGTAGGTTGAATCACTTAAGGAATCCTGATATGCATACTTCTCACCATGTCCCCAATAGGATATGCCTAGATCCAGAGACAAGTATTTAGACAGGGGTAATATCAATCCAATGGTAAGTCCACCTGTTGCTGCCGGAAATTCTTTCTCGCGCTCTCCCAGAACACCAAACACTGATTGATCTTCATAAGTTCGATAGGACCACATAGTGAGACCGGTCAAATAGTAATTCGTTCCGCTGAGACTATCTTCATTGAACTCATATTTCGTCTTTTCCTTTTTTTCCTTCTTCTTGGGTTCATTATCTCCGGAAGTAATTTGGGCCATGGCTGTAGAAGAAATGATACCACAGAGGAAGATTAAGAATACTGGTCTTAGCTTTTGAATTAAATTATCTTTGATCGACATCTTGTAAAATTAGAAAATAAGATCAAATCCTTGGAAAATGAAAATTACTTTCGATTCACCCGTAATATTAATATTTTCTTTTTTGTGCACGGGTATCTATTTACTCTGCAGTGCTTCTCCTAAATTGCACGGTTTATTTATCCTGCAACCTGAATGGGACGCCAGCAGTGCAAGCTGGTATTTTCGCCTGTTCTCGCACTCAATGGGACATAAAGATCTTGGGCATTTGATGAGTAATTTGCCACTCTTATTGCTGCTGGGACCCATTGTAGAGGGCCGATACGGAGCCAAAAAGCTGATTTTAATGATCATTACAACCGCTGTAGTAACGGCAATCTTGCAAATCACCTTCTTCAATCATGGCCTTTTAGGTGCGAGCGGAATCGTCTTTATGCTCATTCTCCTGGTATCTGCTCAAAACATAAAGAACAAGCAATTGCCTTTAACTTTTATTCTGGTTGTCATTATATATATCGGTTATGAGGTTATGGGCTCATTCTCAGACGATAACATTTCTCATTTTGCACACATAATGGGAGGAATTGTTGGAACCATTTTTGCATTCCTTCTGTCAGGAAAAAGTGATGGTTCATCAAGCTCAGTGACGAAACAAACAATTGTATAAAAAGAGCGTTGGTATTTTAGTATTTTTAAGATCAGAATTTAAACTATGGAAAAGATTACAGACAAAGAAGGAATTAACCTATTTGTAGAAAAGTACAACGCACTCAATAAAGAAATTCACAAAGTCATTGTCGGACAAGATGCTGTCGTAGAACAAGTACTTATTTCCATTTTCAGCCGAGGTCATAGTTTGTTGGTTGGTGTGCCCGGATTAGCAAAGACCTTACTGATCCAGACT
>CAZCAD010000263.1:0-4932 GCA_964496525.1 uncultured Flavobacteriales bacterium
GCCGATATCCAAATGTATCCGAATCCCGCTAAGGAAAAATTCGTGTTAAAATTTGCGAAAGTGGCAGAATCACCGGTCCAAATTATTAATTCACTTGGAGAACTTATCGTTTCATTCGAAAGCGGAAAAACAAATTATGAGGTCGATTGTTCGAACTGGCCGGAGGGAATCTACCTCATCAAGTCGGAAAACTTTTCAGAGCAGATATTGATTGGGAGGTAGGGTCATGCTCTGGCGTTTTATTGCCTTCCTTAGAACTCAACAACCAGGGTGTCAGTATTTTGATAAGCAACATTTACAACTTGTGAAGAGCTGGGAATGAAGTTCCATTCGTTATTACCAATATTAGCCGATTCACTTGAGAACAGACCTATCACTATGTCTTTAAATCCAGGAACTTTGTGCGGTAATCCTTCATTAAGGGGTTTTTCACCGTTTATGGGCTTATATATTGAAAACTCTTCTCCTTCAAATGTAAATCTTGCCTGAACCCGCTCAATACACGGATCATTGATCGTCATATCGAAGTAGACGAAACCCGCCTGATGAAGTGTTTCTGAAACATCTTTCTCAACATTAATATCGCTTGAACTAAAACCAATTTTGTGACTCCTCCTTAAATAGTCGGATCTACTAAATTCTAAAGTTCCACTCGCGATATCTTCGATATAGTTCGCATCAAAAGACATACGCCAATCACCATTTTCATCCGTGCTTGTCCTTACAACCTCCTTAATAAAAATACCTTTAGGTGCTTTCAACACAACTTCGGCACTCTTGATAGGATTACCGGTTGAATCATCTACCACATTTCCGGTAAGAATATAACAGTCACCTGAACAATTGTCGCCGTAAAAAGCGAACTTCTTACAACTAGACATTCCAAAGGCTCCTAATAGAATGGTTAAGCTTAACAGTTTGGGGTACAGGTCAGACATATCATGGGTATGTCGATTTAAATCGTTGAACCCCCATACTGCATATTTGAGAATAATAAATCGCGCGCAACAATTACTAGATTTTAGTCTATGATCTAACTTCTAATATCTATGTTCTAAAGATGAATCACCTCATCATAGGCCGCAGCAGCAGCTTCCATGATAGCCTCACTTAGCGTTGGATGTGGATGAACCGTTTTGATTAATTCGTGCCCGGTTGTTTCCAACTTACGAACTGCAACAATTTCGGCAATCATTTCAGTAACATTACTTCCTATCATGTGACCACCCAATAGCTCGCCATACTTCGCATCAAAGATGAGTTTGACAAATCCATCATTATGCCCTGCAGCACTTGCCTTTCCTGAAGCAGAAAATGGGAATTTCCCAACCTTAACCTCGTGTCCTGCATCTTTGGCTGCTTTTTCAGTCAGTCCAACAGAAGCAACTTCGGGTGAACAATAAGTGCATCCCGGAATATTTCCGTAATCCAATGGGTGGACATTCATTCCTGAAATTTTTTCAACGCAGATAATTCCTTCAGCCGAGGCAACATGAGCCAAATCAGGTCCAGAAGTGATGTCCCCGATTGCAAAATAACCCGGAATATTTGTTTGATAAAAATCGTTCACGATTACCTTGTCCTTGTCAGTTTTTATCCCAACATCTTCCAGGCCAATTCCCTCAATATTCGTTACAATTCCAACTGCCGAAAGAACAATATCACATTCGATGATCTCCTCCCCTTTTTTGGTTTTGACCTTAACCTTGCATCCCTTTCCTTTCGTATCAACCGACTCAACAGATGAGTTCGTCATAATCTTCATTCCCAGCTTCTTAAAAGATCGTTCCAATTGTTTTGAAACCTCTTCATCCTCAACAGGAACAATAGATGGCAAGTATTCAACAACCGTCACTTCAACTCCCAGAGCCTTGTAAAAATAAGCAAACTCCACTCCTATCGCCCCTGAACCGACAACAACCATTTTCTTTGGCATCTTGGGTAGAATCATTGCCTCTCGATATCCAATAATCTTCTTGCCGTCTTGTGGCATTGAGGGCAGAACTCTTGATCTGGCTCCCGTGGCTAAAATGATTCCTTTCGTTGCAGAATGTTCCGTTTTCTTTCCCTTACCATCAGTTACTTCTACTTTTTTTCCGGCTTTAACTTTTCCCGTTCCAACTAAGACATCAATCTTATTTTTTTTCATTAAGAACTGAATTCCACCACTCATTTTATCAGCAATGTCACGACTCCTTTTCACCATTCCACCTAAATCCGCCTCAACCGATTTGACCTTGATACCATAGTCACTCGCGTGATTGATATATTCAAAAACGTTCGCACTTTTCAACAATGCCTTAGTCGGAATACAACCCCAATTCAAACAGACTCCACCGAGCTCAGCTCGCTCGACAACTGCCGTTTTCAAACCCAGTTGTGAAGCCCGTATCGCAGCAACATAACCTCCGGGTCCACTTCCTACTACTATAATATCGTACGCCATAAGTTCTAATTTTAGCCCTGCGAATTTACCCAAAAAATCCATTAGACTTTCTAATAGATGATTAATATGATTGAATTTTGTCAGAGGCCCAGATTATTTTATTTTTGATCCTCGTTCAACAGTTTTGCCAATTAGACAATTTATCATACTGACCTCAATCTCACTGCTGATCGCTTCTTGCGGATTGATGAAAACAGGTAGAAAAGTAGATCATCTTCGTTTCGAATACAAAGAAAATGGCAACATCAATTATGGATATTCATTTTCATTTAAGACTTATGCTGTCTTAGCAAATGGTAAAGAAAAAAATATCACCGGGAAAAAGGGATTAACGATAGACTGCTTCGGAGCTATTTACAAAAAAGGAGTTATCAGAATTAATGGTTATCCTGAACGCTTCAGTGATGATATCATACAACTAAGAGCCAGCTATCAGAAGAATGGTAAGGTGTTCAAAAAGAAAATTGATATCCCTTTCAACTACAAGGGCGAATTGAATCTTGACTTTAGCGGTCTTCTGGGTGAGACCGGTGAAAACGGCGATGGTGGTGGCACTGCACTCTTTTTTCGCTGGGGCAAAGATGGTGACGATGGCGAAACCGGCGGAACCGGTGGTAAAGGAGATGTTCTTTCAGTTTATATCTGGAAAGATCCGACTTCTCAGAAATACAAAATGAGACTGGAGAATGTCACTACGGCCAGCACCTATTACTACAGCTTTCTGGATAAAGGATTCGGCATACTGTTTAACATTAATGGCGGGCCGGGTGGAATGGGCGGCTTCGGAGGAAATGGTGGTTCGGGAAAAGACGGTGATAAAAGCGGAAAAAAAATCAAGCTCGCCGGAGATGGTGGTAATGGAGGAGACGGAGGTTACGGCGGTCAAGGCGGCACCGGGGGTTCAATCTTCATTTTTTTACACCCAAATGCTCAGCAACTTCGGGACAAGATTACTATTTACAACTTTGGTGGCCCCGGTGGCGAAGGAGGTGGAGCCGGAAGTGCCGGTATTGCAGGCAATCCCCTGGAAGGTCAAGATCCGGCAACCGATGGAATTGCCGGACAGCCTGGGACCGGTGGCGATGAGGGATTTATCGGAGAAGTCATTCAATTTTCCATCGAAGAATTTGATCCGGAATGAAATATAAAGTCTCTTACCAAAATCCAACGATGCAATATATCCCTGTCGAGGCACGCATTCCGACCAAGGGTCAGGAGAATATGATTCTACAGTTTCCTGCATGGCGACCCGGTAGATATGAACTGGCTAATTTCGCCAAAAACATCCATGGCTTTTCAGTCTTGAATGAAAGTGGGAAAAAGTTAAGCTTTAGAAAAACAGCTAAAGATCGATGGGAAGTGTCCTCAGCCGACTGCGAAGAATTATTGGTGACTTACAAGTATTTTTCGGCGGAACTAAATGCCGGATCAACCTTTATGGATGATCAGCAAATCTATATGAATCCGATTAACTGTTTGATTTACGACCCAAATCAACAGAGTAATGAATGTAGTCTCGAACTCGACATTCCCGAAGAATTTGAAATTGCCTGTGGTGCGAATATCGATGGCACTACCCTGATTTGTAAAGACTTTCATGAGCTTGTTGACAGCCCGTTTATCGCTTCAGCGAATATGGCACATGAGACGTTCGATGTTTTGGACGTAAAATTTCATATTTGGGTACAAGGCGAAGTCGAGATGAATTGGAAAAAGGTCATCAAAGATTTTAAAACCTACACATTAGCCCAGTTTGACAAGTTTGGAACTCCCGGAAAAGGAAAAAGTGGTTTCCCCGTGAAGGAATATCATTACCTCTTTCAAATACCCTCAGTCAGAGCTTATCATGGCGTTGAGCATCAAACCGGAACCGTTATTGCACTTGGACCGGCCAAAGATTTGATGGGCAAGATGTACGATGAATTCTTGCATATCAGCTCGCACGAATTATATCATAGCTGGAATATAAAAGCAATCCGCCCGATAGAGATGTTTCCCTACGATTATTCCAGAGAGAATTATAGCAATTTGGGATATGTTGCAGAGGGAGTGACGACTTATTTAGGTGATTTGTTTTTAGCCGAGTCAGGGGTAAAAGATTTCGCCTGGTATAAGAAAGTGTTGGAAACTACTTTTCAACGACATTTTGACAATTTTGGACGATTCAATTATTCAGTAGCCGAGTCAAGCTGGGATACCTGGTTGGATGGATATGTTGTCGGTGCGCCTAACAGAAAAGTGTCGATTTACAATGAAGGAGCGATTCTGTCCATGATTACGGATTTGAAGATTCGCAATGCCAGCAACAATAAAAACTCGCTTCATTCGGTAATGAAGACCTTATATGAGGATTTTGCGCTAAAGGGCGAGGGATATAGTGAGAAAAACTTTCAAACAGCGGTCGAATCCTTTCATGGAGGTGATTTGACCGAATATTTCAAGAATTATTACCGTGGAGTCCATTCTTATGAGCCAATTTTGGTGGA
>CAZCAD010000263.1:4942-5386 GCA_964496525.1 uncultured Flavobacteriales bacterium
TATCGGCCTAGGAATAAAAATGAAGGCAAATACTGATTTTAGCAAGTCAATAGGTGGTTTCAAGACCATTTTAATCGGCAAAAAAACGATTATTAAACAGATTTATCCCGGATCTACAGCTGAATTAGGCGGATTAATGCTTGAGGATGAGATAGTTAGTTTAAATGGAGAGAAAATCGGCGAGAATCTTCCTCAACTGGTAGAGAAGTTCAAGGACGATGAGCTTCAGATCGAAGTAAACAGAATGGGAAGAACCATAAAATTAAATTGTCCTCATACAAACAAAAGCTATTTTCCACTCTATGAAATCGTAAAATCACCTTCTCCGGCTAATCTGGCTAAACGAATTTTTAAAAAATGGTGCGGATATGATTGGGATGAGACCACATTTTAGTATTTTCAGGGCGGAAAGCAAAATAAAAGGTATTAAACCCCATCCGCCTG
>CAZCAD010000264.1:0-234 GCA_964496525.1 uncultured Flavobacteriales bacterium
CTATCAATGACCTCAAAAAAAAAATTGGAAAGTCGAAGGGTGAAGAGCGATTCAATTTGGAAAATGACCTTGAACTTAAGATAAGTGAGGCCAAAAATTTGGCATCTCAGTACTCAGATTCGGATAATATTGAAAAACTAATGATTCAAATCGAAGGCTCGGAAAATCGAATCGCATTTGAAAAGAAAAAATACAACGAGGCTGTTAAGGCTTACAACATTCTTGTTAAGAAAA
>CAZCAD010000264.1:244-5380 GCA_964496525.1 uncultured Flavobacteriales bacterium
CCCTGAATATGAGGTTAAGGCTTATTTCTCAAAATAAATTGAAACGAGCAATTCTAAGCACTCTTGCCGTCACTTTTGCGGTCTGCGGTCAAACACAAAATTGGGATCCAAACGAACTTCCGGTTCCTGTTTTAGACAGCACAGGTTTTGTTATTGACCCCGACAATGGAATTATAGATGAATGGCGGAGTTCTATGCATGGATCCCGAAAAACCTACTTTTTTGCTCGCTATGTTGAGCCGATCTGTGTCAGGGTGGATGGAATTGAGTCTCCTAAAAATATCGATCAATATGCTGACAAATTAATTGAGTTGTGGAAATTAGAGGAAATAACGAATGGTCGATTTGTCTTTCAATTAGCAGTTATTAAAAAGAAGGAAATAGTCTATCGATTCGGTTCCAGAATTCAAAAATTTTACAAGGATGAATTTGTCGATTCACTAAAATCAGACATTGAATCGATTCACTTTAGCGGTTCGGCTAAAGGGACAGGAAGCTTTGTCTCTATCTCGAAACTGGGAAGTCATATTTTTGATGAAATTGCTTATGACAGTGAAATATCAGCCTATAAGAACGGAAATCACATCCACGGATATTATCCTGATAAAGTCGCGAAATCGCCTGACGGAACCTTGACTGTAATGGAAACTTCTCCTTATCAAGGCGAAAATGGAGACCCAAATATATTCGGCGAGGGGGATCATGTCTACTTTTCCGGATTGACAGCATCTGAGATCCAATCGAATTATGGCCGTATTGATACGGAGGGTCTGATCACCAATATTGAAGATGTCGTAAATCAACGCAAAATTGATAACCATCGAATAACGGATCCACACTTTATCCTTACTCAAATGGCGGAGGATATGATCGACTCAATAATATGGGACGTTGAAGAACAAACCGCTTATCAAATTGCAATGGTCTGTCTGAATTCAATAGGTGACAACGATCCGCACGCATGGGGAACCGAACTGTTTAACCTCTGGGGAATTGGTGACTCAGAAAGAGACAATGGATTATTAATGCTATTAGTTAATGATGTACATCGCATTGAATTCATTACCGGAAGAGGAACAGAAAGTGTGATGACTGATGCAATGTGCTACGATATACAGCAGGAGGAAATGGTTCCTTATTTCAAAGAAAACGACTACGTTACCGGCATGATTCGAGGGACGCAAGCCGTGGCCGATGTCTTTTATGGTAATCCTCCCGACTATTACCCTTATTCCGCCGAAGACGATTATGATTATGACTACGATGAAAGTTATGAACCTTATGTGCACCTACCATTTTTTCAGCGACCAATGGTTCGATTCTATTTGTTTATTGCCTTAGGACTGGGTGGTTTATGGTTGGTATTCCTGATTTTTGTGTTCTTTATGAAGAGTCTTCATAAGCGCTATCATGCCATGAAGATTTTTACCCTGGTGATCTTCCCACTTCTTTTTCCATTGCCGTTTGCCGTTCTCTATTTTATCACCAGAAGTTTTATGGACCGATGGAGAAATACGGTGCGCTTTAGTAATAAGACCGGAGAGATGATGCATCGACTTGGTGAGTCAGAGGATGATCAGCATCTTGCCAAAGGTCAAATTGCCGAAGAGAAAGCCAAGTCCATTGATTATGATGTATGGATCACTCCAAATGCCCGGGAAGTGTTAATTCTAAAGTACGGTCGCTGGTTTGGCAAACATCGAAAATGTCCGAGTTGTAAATACAAAACCTACTATAAAGTCTATAATAAAACCATTGTAAGTCCCACCTATAGTAGCTCCGGAACAGGTGAAAAGAAATATAAATGTGAGAATTGCGGGCATCAAAAAGTTACGCGTTATACCATTGCCCGACTTCGGAAATCGTCAGGCTCAAGTGGTGGTGGATATTCAAGTGGTGGCGGATATTCAAGTGGCGGTGGTTCTTCTTCTTATGGCGGAGGTAGCTCCGGAGGCGGAGGTGCAGGCAGTAGTTGGTAGACTCATCACTCTGTCCTTGATTTTTAATACTCATTTGACGAAGTATTGGTTCAGTGATATTCCGAATCTCTTTTCGTTTCGTTACAGTCGTTCGTGAACAAACTACAGAGCGAGCAGCTTAGTTCAAAACGAAATTTCTTTCAGAAATGGCTGTTTCGCTGTAGTATTAATTCAGTCAGATCCCGAATCTCCTTTCGCTTCGCTTCAGTTGTTCGGGATCAGTTCAACTACGCAATTTCTTTCAGAAATTGCTGTTTCACTGATTTGGCACGGACTTTGAAAAGGTATAAGTAGAAACTATAAATCAGAAGCTATGAAAGCATTAACTACTATTACCATCCTATTTGCGGCTTCGATTGTCTATGGACAAGAAGTAAAGCAGATAGAACAAAAATCAACCGATCTTAAACCGGTACAAAAGGTCGAAAAGCAAAGGGCAGAAGCAAAACTCCTTGCGACTTTGAAAACATCAATCTTCGGATCATTTGTTATAACTCACTACAGCGTTTTGGGACTTGAAACTCCATCTTCAAAGGAAATTGAACAAATAGTCGGATCATCGGTTACGGTGAGCCCAACCAAAATTGCGGGCGTTTATGTATCTCATGATGTCTTCGATATTTTCGAAGTAGCGGATATGTCCAGCGGAGACTACATTTATCAAATGTTTGGACGAGTCATACGCGCTCCTGAACCGAATTTACCACATGAGTTAACCGTGCATAAAACGGATAATGCAGATTGTTATGGTATCATTGATTTACCCGGAGACAAACTCGCAATTCCGTACAAAGGATTACTCCTTTTCCTGGAACGTAATAAGTAAACCAACCGGAAGGTTTCCGGAAATTTTTAGTGTTAGCAAAAGCTGCTTCTGACTATCAGAAGCAGCTTTTGCTGTTGGTTCATGCTTTTCTGTTGAAAAGACTCAACCTTAGTTTGAACAGATTCGAAAAATTAATCCCAAATTTGTGTTCTCATAATGGCCAGGAAACCACTGATATTAATTACCAACGACGACAGCATCAATGCTAAAGGAATCAATGCCCTGGTTGAGGCAATGAAGGCTATTGGTA
Source organism: uncultured Flavobacteriales bacterium (assembly GCA_964496525.1). Taxonomy (GTDB): domain Bacteria; phylum Bacteroidota; class Bacteroidia; order Flavobacteriales_D; family Crocinitomicaceae; genus JAKSBJ01. Next base: position 3,300 of record CAZCAD010000264.1, read on the forward strand.
ACATCCTGGTAGTAGCTCCTGACAAACCACAAAGCGGAACCGGACATGCAATTACGATTCATGATCCGCTGAGGTTAAAACCTTCAAAGGTATTTGGTGATTTGGATGCCTACACTTGCTCCGGAACGCCTGTTGATTGTGTTAAACTTGCAATTTATGAGGTCTTGAAGAAGCGTCCTGACTTATTGGTTTCTGGAATCAACCACGGTTCAAATGCGGGTACTAACGTTTTGTATTCAGGAACCATGTCAGCTGCGGTTGAAGGAGCAATTGAGGGCATTCCGGCTATCGGTTTCTCACTTCTGGATCATTCAATGCAGGCGGATTTTGAAGCCTCAACACAATACGCGAAGCAGGTCGCTGAATTAGTTTTAAAAAATAAATTGCAAAGCGGTGTGTGTCTAAATGTGAATATTCCAAAAGGCAAACCCGCTGATTTAAAAGGAATTAAGATTTGCCGACAAGGACGTGCTTTTTGGGAGGACTCATTTGATAAACGCCAGGATCCTTTCGGGGGAAGTTACTTTTGGCTAACGGGTGAATTTATAGAAACAGACAAGGGGGAAGACACAGATATGTGGGCCTTGGAAAATAAATACGTTTCAGTTGTACCGACACAGTTCGATATGACTGCTCATCATTTAATTTCGAATCTTAACCTCTGGGAGTTCTGAAGCAAAGCTTTCAGCGATCAGCAATCGACTGTCAGCTTATTAATATTTTGAGGGAAAAGTCGGCCACCGAATCCTGAAAGCCAGCTACTTACTGCTTAATGAATTATGAGTTTAAAATTTGAAAACATTAAAGTTTGGAATAAGGCACTGGATTTGACTTTCCAAATCCATGAATTGACTCGAACATTTCCGAAAGATGAAATGTATATACTAACATCTCAAATCAAGAGAGCTTCCGATTCAGTTTGCCTGAACATCGCAGAGTGGTCAACCGGGGCCTCAGATAAAGAATTTAACAGATTCATGGGCATTGCCTTAAGATCGGCCGTCGAGGTTAATGCTTGTTTACACATTAGAGATTATAATAACTGGATTCGTATAGAGGCGAAAATTATTATTTTTTTCTTTAGCCAAGGCATTTTTGAGAAGCGTAGCCATTGGCTACGGTTAGAGAAAATAACGACGGATAAAGAAAAAAGAATTTTTTCGCCATACGAATTGAGTTGTTATAATCTCTATTGCAAAGCGACGAACTTTGATTGACGAGGCTACATTTAAAAGACACTATGATTGCTATATGGAGGTAATAAAAATGATACAGTCCTTCAGGAAAACACTTGTCAAAAGCTAAAAGCTAAAGGCCAAAAGCTGAAAGCTAAAAGCTAAAAGCATGAGATAATGAGGAAATTCGATAAAACATATATTGGAGTAATAATGGGACTCATTCTTCCCATAATTGGGTTTTTTGTGTCTTTTCTTATAAAAACAAGAGATACGCTTGTTGATTTTGACTCCTATCTGGCAATGGCGGTGAACCATACGAACGAACAACAAGATATTCTCATCTTCTGTTTAATTCCCAATATGTTCATGTTTTATCTGACCAACTTTAGATGGAGAGCGAATAAAATGACGCAGGGATTGGTGGCGATAACTCTGTTACTGGGAGTCGCTCTCTTCATTATCGTTTACTGATTCGGCTTCATCGGACACGATCACCCGCAGATCAGCAAATTTGAATATTCCGACAAGAAAGGAAACTAAAAATCCTGCGATTAAAAGAACGCCAAAAGCTTTGAACGATCCTAGATCGGTATAATTTGTCAGCCCATAATATCCCCCAATCAATGTTGTCAGCAGCAGCGCAAACTGAAAATGAAGCTTGAGTTTAAACTTCAGCTTAAATATGAAATACACCATAATGATCTGAGCAAGGACTGTGAGCGATTGGGTTAACAAAGTAGCGACTGCTGCTCCCTCGGCTTGCCACCTGGGAATCAGGACGAAGTTTAGAATCACGTTAAGTGCCAGGCCAGATATCGCCATAATATTCAAATATCGCAAGCTTCCATTTGCAGTTAACAAGGTTCCGAACACATATCCCAGCGAGATTGGAATAAAGCTCAG
>CAZCAD010000265.1:0-5357 GCA_964496525.1 uncultured Flavobacteriales bacterium
CTTCTTATCAAAGAGCAATTATATTGTTTTGCTAATCTAAAGGCGGTAGGCAGGCCTGCCTGCGGTAGGCAGGCATTCCCAATAATAACGGACAGTTCGCCTTTGTAATAGATTTAGCTTGCGGATTTTAGGTAATATGTTAGCACTAACTTAAAACCCGTACAGTATTCCTTTTTTTACGTTCAAAAATGATTATTTTTGGCCAAATTTCATCCACCGGCTTCGCCTTAAGCGGATTCGGCGGACGAAGAAAACGATTCGCATGCCCCAGGCCATTTACAAAGTCCCTCTACCCCTTAACGAAGCCGTGACTTCTTTTGCTCCCGGAACTTCAGAACGAGATAGTCTTCTTGCTAAGTATAATGAGATGTACTCATCAACAATTGATGTTCCTATGTATATCGGAGGCAAAGAAATTACCACTAATGACAAACGTCCGATGTCACCACCTCATGATCATCAGCATATACTGGGTCATTTTCATTATGGCGATGCTTCTCATGTAAATCAGGCAATCGACTCAGCACTCGCTGCGCGGGATCAATGGGCTTCTATGTCCTGGGAACATCGTGCAGCGATATTTTTAAAGGCAGCTGATTTGTTGGCCGGTCCCTATCGCGATAGAATGAACGCAGCGACCATGTTAGCGCAATCAAAGAACTGCATGCAGGCTGAGATTGATGCTGTTTGCGAGATGATCGACTTTTTTAAATTTAACGTGGCTTATATAACCCGGATATATCAAGATCAACCTTCATCAAATGAAGGAATGTGGAACCGTTTGGAGTATCGACCGCTTGAAGGATTTGTCTTTGTTATTTCTCCCTTCAACTTCACATGTATCTGTGCCAATCTTTGCGCAGCACCCGCCATGATGGGTAATGTTGTGGTTTGGAAACCTGCTGATTCGCAAGTATACTCGGCTAAAGTGATTATGGATTTATTTAAAGAAGCAGGATTGCCGGACGGCGTGATCAATATGATAACCGTCGATGGACCGGTTGCCGGAGATATAGTTTTTAAACATGCTGATTTTGCCGGATTGCATTTTACGGGATCGTCCGCGGTCTTTAAACATCTCTGGAAAGAAATTGGAACCAACATCGATTCCTACAAATCATATCCCAGGGTGGTAGGAGAAACCGGAGGTAAGGACTTTATTATGGTTCATAAGTCGGCGATAGCAGCGCAGGTTGCAACAGGAATTTCCAGGGGGGCTTTTGAATATCAGGGACAAAAATGTTCTGCTGCCTCGAGAGTTTATCTGCCTTCGAATATTGCGGACGAAGTGATTGAGCAAGTCAAAAAGGATGTTAATTCCTTTAAAATGGGATCCCCTGATGATTTTGGAAACTTTATTAATGCAGTAATTGACGAGAAATCATTTGACAAGATTGCCGGATATCTTGACTTTATAAAAGAACAGGATGATGCCGAAATTATCATAGGCGGAGGTTATGATAAAAGCAAAGGGTACTTTATTGAACCAACCGTGGTTGTTACCACGAACGCAACGTTCAGAACAATGTGCGAGGAGGTCTTTGGACCGCTGATTACAATTTATGTGTATGAAGCTGACAAATTCGAAGAAACGTTGGATATTCTTGATTCGACCTCAGAATATGCCTTAACCGGAGCGATTTTTTCTCAAGACCGTTATGCAATTTCGCTCGCCTCTAAAAAGCTTGAAAATGCTGCGGGTAACTTCTACATCAATGACAAACCCACCGGCGCCGTAGTTGGTCAGCAACCCTTCGGCGGAGCAAGGGCTTCAGGAACAAATGATAAGGCCGGATTCTATTTGAATCTGATTCGATGGGTTTCACCAAGAACGATAAAGGAAACGTTTAATCCACCGACGGACTATCGTTATCCGTTTTTGGGGTGATTCAAGTAATCCACCCAAATTTGTGAAAAGCTTATCACAATATTTAGTCTTGCCTCCTACTCTATTTCGTAATTTTACTTTCCTGTTCAAGCAATAAGCGTGTCTGATAAATTCATCGATATAGAAAGAATCATTGAGAACAAGAATCCGCGGCTCCGTCGCTGGATGCCAAGATTCCTGATTCGCTATCTGAAAAGAAAGATTCATCAAAAAGAATCGAATGAAGTTATTGCAACGAATGAAGGCAAGAACGGTTATGAATTTTCAAAGTATATAATCGATTACCTCGATATCAAAGTTGAAGTGCGGGGATTGGAAAACCTCCCCAAAGAAGGAGGGGCGATAATGGCTGTCAATCATCCTTTGGGTGGAATGGATGCTTTGGCAATTATTCAGGAAGTATACACCATTCGAAAAGACTTGAAATTTGTCGTCAACGATTTATTGCTGCAATTAGAAAATCTGAAAGACCTTTTTGTCGGAGTAAACAAACATGGAGCAAACAGCAAGGAAGCGCTTCAAAGACTGAACGCAGTATACGGCTCAGATCAATTGGTTTTTGTATTTCCTGCCGGATTAGTAAGTCGCAAGAAGAAGAGAAAGGTTCGGGATTTAGAATGGAAGAAGACATTTATAACTCGGTCAAGAAACTTCGGTAAAAAGGTGGTGCCGGTTCATCTTGATGGAGAGCTGAGTCGTTTTTTTTATCGTCTGGCGAATTTTAGAAAGCGAATTGGTATAAAAGCAAATCTTGAAATGTTTTATCTTGTCGACGAATTATTTAAGCAAAGCGGCAAAACTTTGGTGATTACTTTTGGAGAAGCCATTGAGTCAACTACATTTGATAATTCCAAGAAAGATGTGGAATGGGCAGCCTGGGTAAAAGAAAAGGTGTATAATCTAAGAAAATAAATAGTGAGTCTGGATTACATCATACCGAGAGTTGACAGAGAACTGATTTACGCCGAATTAAATGCGGACCGTAAAGTTCGGGACACGAATAAAGGTGGCAACGAGGTTTACATTATCAACCATCATAATTCACCGAATGTGATGAAAGAGATTGGCCGTTTGCGAGAAATCACCTTCGCCATGGCAGGAGGTGGCACTGGTCAGGAAATCGATATTGACGGCAAAGACACTTCTGAAAACTGCTACGAGCAATTAGTCGTCTGGTCACCGGAAGATGATGAAATAACCGGCGGATACCGTTTCTTCGATTGCAAAAAAGCAATCGACAGTTGGGAGAAGGATCTTTCAACTGCCCATTATTTTAATTTCTCTGACCGCTTTATCGCCGATTATCTACCCCACTCCATTGAACTCGGTCGCTCCTGGGTTAACCCACTTTATCAACCAACGGTTAATCCACGAAAAGGACTTTTTGCCCTGGATAATTTATGGGACGGACTCGGAGCCATTGTTTTGGCACATCCTCAAATGAAGTATTTCTTCGGGAAGGTGACCATGTATAGCAGCTTTAATGAGGAATCAAAAAGGGCGGTTCTCGGATTTATGAAATCTTACTTCCCTGATAATGACCTGCTTGTTCTGCCAAAAGATCCAATATACACAACTGTCTTTATGCATGAAATTGTTCCTCTGACCGCCGGACTGGATTTTAAAGAGGGGTTAAAAGCCCTGCAACAATACTGTCGGGAACGAGAGACCAGCGTGCCTCCTCTTATTTCGAATTATATGCAACTGTCACCCGCCATGAGGTCTTTCGGAACAACTAAAAATCCCGATTTTGGCGGTGTTGAAGAAACAGGAATATTAATACCCCTGGATGATATCTATGATGCAAAAAAAGAGCGGCATATTGAAGGATATCCGGAGTCGTTGAAGGATTAACCGAAGGGTGTGTCGGCTTTGTGGTGACGGAACTCGCGCTTTAGTTGTACTGAGTGTGAAGTGAAGTTAGCCGATATTTTTGACAATATCCAGCGTTGTGAAAATGGTTGAACATAAAAACTTCTCGAAGAAACAAAACAAATTAAAGTTCTTTGACGTACTGAAGGACAAGCAAGACCGTGCCTTCGAATTCAGGCTTTCCACCCTTGATTGCAGCGACAGCCCGCGCTGCATTCTTTGGTAAAGAAAAGCAAAGTGATGGGAAGCGACCAGAGGAAGCTTTACAGAACAAAGCTTTACACCAAAGAAAAGTGCGGCTAAAGCGGAAAGCAAGATAAGGTGCAAAAACCGTAGTGCATTGAAAATTCCATAGAACAAAATGATACTATTTTGATACCGCATTTTCAGAATTCCAGAATTGGCAGGGCCTGCAAAACATATGACGTTGTCCTAGTGGGACAAGCCCGAATTCGATCTAAATCCTATATCATTGATAATCATTTTCGTACACTAGCCCAAAATTCGCTAAAAAGAATTAATGCGACAAAACCCGGTTTGACCACATAACACAAAATAAATTACTAATTTCGATTAGTCGTACATGCGACTATCAACCAGAAAATTTTAAATAGAAACAATATGAAAAAAATCGCAACCTTTTTATTTGCTTTAGCGTTAACGACATTGAGTTTTTCGCAAGATGATGTAAAAACAGAGTTTATTTCTATGCTTAATGGTACGGAGGAAGCTGCAGAGAAAGCAATAGCTACTTATTGCTCAAGCGATGTAATTGAAAACGGAATGATTCCTTTTGGTTCAAATCCAAAAGTTACTTTAACAAAAGAGAATTGTCTTTGGTTTACTTTGGAAGATGATGGAGACATAAACATCTATTATATTTGCTCGGAAGGAGATAAAATTATAGAATTTGATTGGGCCGATGATGAAGAGGATGAGTAATCTTTTTCTTCATCATATATATCGTCAAACCAATTGAAAATCAAGAAAATTGTCTCTTAGCTATTATTCCCAATCGTTTGACGACATACACTCTTGGTAACCCCCTGCTAACGCACGAATCCTTTCGTGTGGGTTAACCAACATTAGGAATATATTTCCGTGATGGTTCACCCTAACCCAACGTTTCGCTTGAACCACCATTCTACAATTTAATTTGTATTTCTGACATTTGAGGAAACGTAAAAAAAACTCCTTTTCAGTCCGCAACAATTCCAAAATTCAACAATTATGGCCTAATTATTCATTCGTCACTTGCATAAATGAACTATTCCATCTTCTTAACGGTTATTTTGAGCTATTAAACGGTGAGATTAAACCTAATTATTTGACTATTTTTGTATCGAACTATTATTTAATGTTGAAACGAATCTCAATTATTGTCATTTGCATTGTAGCACTCAGCTTCAAATCTTGTCAAACTGACTTTAGCATCAACGGTAATTATGAAATTACTCCTGTTGTAATGGGCTTGCTCGATCATGGGGATTCTATTCACATCATCAAGATTACCAAAGCCTTTTTAGGAGACGGAAATAACTTAGTTTATGCTAAAATTTCTGATTCAAATTATTTTAAATCAGTTAGCGGTTTTGTA
>CAZCAD010000266.1:0-5354 GCA_964496525.1 uncultured Flavobacteriales bacterium
CGGACAACACGACATATCTTCAAAAGAAGGGTTTGGAATTAGTCCTTCGATGGTTGTGCTGCCACCACCCAAGCCTGCACAATCGCAGTCAGGATCATTCAAATCAACTAATCCATCGGTATCATTATCAATTCCATCTGCACAATCTTCTTGTGCGTAAACGCTTGTTCCTGTTCCTGTGAGTAATAAGGAAAAAAACGATAGTCTTAACAGTAATTTCATTCGCTAATTTTTTTAAGAGTAATACGGTTTTTTTAAGAGTAATACGGTCTGCGACAGGCTTATTAATTAATGTAGAGACGTAAAAGAACCCACAATAATTGCTTCTATCAGCTAATTTCTTTAATTTTTAACAACTTCGTCAGTTTTTTAGCAAATTTTTCCGCTGTCTATAGTCGAAATGACACCGTTCCATTCAGTCATTGTCAAGTAATTGCTTAGTCAATTCAAAAATTTGAGCTTTGAAAATTCTGATAGCCTTGGTTTTAAGTTAAGGGTCGGTTAATAAATCACTTTAGTTCTTTTTTAAGATACTTGGTTGTTTCTGTCTTGAATTTCTTGACGAATTCTTCCGTTTTTTTTTTTATTATTATGTGTCCACCTAGATCTACACCATCGGGGCCCAGATCAATAATATAGTCGGCTACTTTAACAATGTCGAGATTGTGTTCGATGACTACGACAGTATTGCCATCCTCTACTAAGCGTTGCAGAACGCTTAGTAGCATTTTGATGTCCTCAAAATGCAGACCGGTTGACGGCTCATCCAAAATGTACACTGTTTTTCCGGTGCTTATTTTTGATAGCTCTGTCGGCTGTTTTTTTCGTTGAGCTTCTCCGCCGGAAACCGTGGTGGATGGTTGACCCAGTCGAATATATCCCAGGCCGACAGAATTGAGCGTTTCTAATTTTTTACGAATCTTCGGAATGCTTTCAAAGAAGACTACGGCGTCCTCAATTGTCATTTCCAAAATATCGTTGATGTTTTTACCCTTGTACCGAACTTCCAATGTCTCACGATTGTAGCGCTTTCCCTGGCACTCTTCGCACTCCACATAGACATCCGGTAGAAAATTCATTTCGATGACTCTGAGACCTCCTCCTCTACAGTTTTCACAGCGACCTCCCTTTACGTTAAAACTGAATCGCCCGGGCTTATATCCTCGAATTTTTGATTCGTTGATATTGGCAAATAGGGCTCGAACATCTGAAAATAAGCCGGTATAAGTCGCGGCGTTTGACCGAGGAGTTCGTCCGATTGGAGACTGGTCAACTTCCACTACTTTATCGACATGTTCAAGTCCCTTTACATTTTTGTATTCAAGCGGTTTCTTAACTCCTTTGTAGATATACTGGTTCAGAATTGGATAGAGTGTCTGATTTATCAGTGAAGACTTTCCGGAACCCGAAACCCCGGTGACACAAACAAATACCCCAAGAGGCAGCTTTAAATTGACTGATTTCAAATTGTGACCTATCGCTCCTCTTATCTCCAAAAACTTTCCATTTCCTTTTCTTCTTTTGGCAGGGAGTTCAATTTCGATTTCACCTTTAAGATATGAGGCGGTTAAACTCTCACCACTCATCAGTTCATCAATAGGACATGCTTGAACGATTTTGCCACCATGTACGCCGGCTTTCGGACCAATATCCACGATGAAGTCTGACTCTCGCATCATTTCCTTATCGTGTTCAACCACTATTACACTATTGCCCGACTCTGTGAGTCGCTGTAATGATGAAATTAATTTTTTGTTATCGCGCTGATGAAGGCCAATGGACGGTTCATCTAAAATATAGAGTACGTTAACCAACTCCGACCCTATTTGCGTTGCCAGGCGAATACGCTGAGCTTCTCCTCCGGATAAGGACTTGGATGAACGATTCAAGGTTAAATAATGAAGGCCAACATCTATCAGAAATCGCAAGCGATCATTTATTTCTTTTAATACCTCTCGTGCAATTTTCATTTGCCTGACCGATAAATGTTCGGGCAAGTCTTGAAACCATTTTTGTAAAGACGATAGATCAGAATTCGCCAGTTCACCAATACTCTTGTCATTCAATTTGAAATAGGAGGCCTCTTTTTTAAGTCGATTTCCGTCACAGATGTCACACACAATCTTATTCATAAAACTCTCTACCCACCTCCGAATGCCGGGAGATGGACTGTCCTGAAATTGTCGGCTTAAAAAATGGGCTATTCCCTCGAATTCCAAATTTCTGTTCACTCCTTCAACTTCTACGACTTCTTCAAATCCGTAAAGGATTTTAGCTATTAGTTCTTCAGGAATATTTATCAACGGTTCCTTCACGGAATGATCAAATGCCTCCAAAATTAATTCGAGCTTGTTCGATATCCAGTTACTCTTAAGCTTGCCCAGTGGCTCAATTCCTCCCTCCTTTATGGATAGCTTTGGATTAGGAATTACTTTGGCGATGTCAATTTCACTGATTACTCCCAGGCCATTACACTTAGAACAAGCGCCATAAGGTGAGTTAAAAGAAAATAAATTCGGTTCCGGCTCGGCATAGGATATACCGCTTGTAGGGCACATTAAAAATCGAGAAAATTGGTGGATCTCCTCCGATTCGTGCTCCATAATCATCATTCTATCCAATCCATATTTTAAGGCTGACTCAACAGCCTGAGCAAGGCGATTTCTGTGCTCAGATGTTACTTTAATGCGATCAATTACGATCTCGATATCATGGATTTTGTATCGATCAAGCCTCATTCCTTCCTTAATATCCTGAATTCTGCCATCTGCCCTCACCTTTGAAAAACCGAGCTTTATAATCTGCTCAAACAATTCGCGATAGTGACCTTTTCTTCCTCTTACTTTGGGCGCAAGGATGATGATTTTTTGATCTTTAAACTGTCTCAGTATCAGTTCAATAATTTGCTGATCAGTGTATTTGATCATTTTTTCTCCCGTATTATAGGAGTAAGCCTCAGATGTTCGCGCATACAGCAGCCTGATAAAATCATAGACCTCCGTTACCGTTCCAACAGTTGATCTGGGACTGCGATTCACTGTTTTCTGTTCAATTGAAATGACCGGACTCAAGCCAATAATTTCATCGACATCCGGCCTTTCCAAACCACCCAAAAATTGACGAGCATAAGCGGAAAAGGTCTCTAAATAGCGACGCTGACCTTCAGCAAAAATGGTATCAAAAGCCAATGAAGATTTTCCACTTCCGCTTAAGCCTGTGAACACAACCAGTTGGTTTCTGGGAATTTTCAAAGAAACATTCTGCAAATTATGTTCTTTTGCACCATAAATTTCGATGAATTCCTCTTGTGAAAGCGTGTCGGCCATGGATCAATTCGATCATTGAAATGAAGCCTTGAAATTAAGAATAATGCGCGAGCCGACAGTCTTATACCCAAAGATCTATTCGGTTTGGGTATATTTATTTGGACTTATTCTTGTCATTTCCCAATCTGAAAATTGAAATTAATAAGACTATAACATAAATCCAAATAAGTACCAGGGCAAGCGAATTGAACGGTATATACTTTGCGACATTCAGGGCAAGGAGACAGGAAATGATTCCCAACAAAGCGAAAATAACCGCTACCTGAGAGTCGGTCAATCCTTTATAAGAAAGCGTATGAGTTGTATGATCTTTTCCGCCTATCATAGGTGACTGCCCTCGTTTTAAACGCTTGATTATCACATAAGTAGTGTCAATAATTGGTACGCTAAACGTGATCAATACCAAGGTGAGATTAGAATAAATCGAGTATTGACCATCATCCAATCCATGGTTCCATAAATATCGAATTGAGAAGAATGCGAGGAATATTCCAAGGAACTGAGAACCGGTATCGCCCATGAACATTTTGGCCGGATTCCAGTTGAAAATAAGGAAGCCCACTAAAGCACCGAGGGTTGTGATCATCAAGAATAAATTAACATTATCAATCATGGAAAACGGGATTGATATTCCGAGGATCGTTAGTATGATTGATATAGAAGTTACGGTCGTAATACCATCCATATTATCCAACATATTGATGGAATTCATGATGCCGACAGTCCATACAACCGTGAGCGTATAATTCAACCATTCCCATGGAAAAAGTTGAATATGACTGTTGGTTAAAACGAGAATTACACCACAAAGAATCTGAGCCGATAACTTAATTTTAGGTCGTGTATCGTAGGCATCATCTGACAGGCCTAACAGGAAAGCCAAGGTGACACCAAAAAAGAGCCCCAACAGTTGAGGGTTACCAAATACATCAGATTGTCCAAAAATAATTGCGTAGAACATGAAGCCGATCAGGAAGCAGATGTAAAAGCTCACTCCACCGAGAGCAGGCTTTGATTCATTACTCCAACGAATGTTGATATCCGATTGATGCCTAATTCCCAAAGAATGAGCAAATTTCAGTAGAAATGAGTTGATAATCAGCGAAATAATAAAAGCTCCGCCAAAAAACCCCAGAATGTTCAATATGGATTCAATCGTAGAATTCATGACTTAAAATGGGGATTTAAACGCTGAAATTGCCTGGGCATTACGATCCTTATCGGAAAGGATTGCAGAACCATCAATTATCCAATCAATATTTAAGTCCTTATCATTCCACAGCAAAGACCTTTCGCTCTCCCTGTGATAATAGTTTGTGCATTTATAGTTGAATACCGTCGTATCTGCCAAAGCGACAAAGCCATGAGCAAAACCCTCCGGAATCCAGAAAACTATTCCGTTTTCAGCGCTTAGTTCAAGCGACAAACTTTGACCGTATGTATCAGATCCTGTCCGAATATCAACAACTATATCCAAGGCTCTCCCCTGGGATACTCGGACGAGCTTTCCCTGGGCGTAAGGAGGAATTTGAAAGTGCAGTCCTCTGATAACATTAAGCTTTGAATGTGATTCATTGTCCTGGACAAAATTGACCGACTGCCCCAATGCTTCTTCGAATGCTTTTTGATTAAAAGATTCAAAAAACAGTCCTCTTTCGTCCTTGAATCTTCTGGGACAAAAGGATAGTAAGCCTTTTATATTGTAAGATTCAAATTGCACTATTTTCTCTTCCAGAATTTTCTTTCCCAGAATTTCGTTTTCTTAGCCAGGCTACCTTCATCAGAGTAATACTCGCCATATCCGTAACCGTAACCGTAAGATTTCTTTTTCAGCTCCATTCCATTTAAAATGACGAAAAGGTTAGTGACCTTGTTAGACTCGACTAATTCTTTTACCCGTTCAGTAAATATACGTTTCGAATAATTCGCCCTGAAGACGTAAATTGGACAATCTGATTTGTTCAAAACATAAATACCATCAGAAACGATACCTACAGGAGGATTGTCTATAAGAATAAGATCATAAGT
>CAZCAD010000267.1:0-5309 GCA_964496525.1 uncultured Flavobacteriales bacterium
AAGCATAGTCAGCATTATTTTCTGTTGCACTCCACCAATATCCTTTATTAGAAATAAGCTGAACCTCTCCGGATTCCAGGGCAAATGTTCCACAGATGTATTGGATGAGATCGCCATATTTGGATCGTTCCATTTCTACATATTTGCAATCCTCATCGACTGACGGTTTATAATCGAAATATTGAACATGCATTGCTGCCGGGCTATTTAGCAGAACGGCGGTAAAAAAAGTAGAGGCCGTTAAATCATCCCAAGTAGAAGTATTAATAAAAAAGCCTTTATCACCCCATCCAATTGCGATAAATTCGAAGCCCGAGTTATTTGGATAGGCCGAGGTCGGAATAAATGCCTTCCAATCAAATTCTTCCGTTGCCACGGGTAAAATCAGGTCTGTATGAATTCCATTTGAACGGACATAGATGCCCAATTCGTCTTTTACTTCATCGCCGCCTACTGTAATTAATCCTCCAATGCAACTGATTAGCAAATAGAAAATCATATATGCATGAAACAGCTCAAAGAATCCACCCAGGGGCTTCAAGAAGTATTTAAGTACCAGTGTCAAGTCAAACGTGCCGTGTCGTATAAGTCGAAGAGATTTGTTGTTTTATTGTCCTGCTAATCTAAAGGCAGGCAGGCGAAGATAAAAAAGAAAAAATCAAGATTTGGTATGGCTAAGGTATGGTTGACTTGACACTAGCTTCAATTCCAATAAAGATAATGAATGATAATATTATCTGTTTACCTTTGATATTGATTCAAATGAGCCGTCGCGACTGCGCTGAGACTTCATCGGATGAAAGAGAAAAAAAATATTCGATCCCTTGATTTAGTGGAAATCATCCAAGACTTAGAAAGCATTGGAGAGCCGAAATTTAGAGCCAAACAAGTTTACGAATGGCTCTGGAAAAAGGGTGTCAGATCTTTTGATGAGATGAAGAATGTATCAGCCAAAGTTGTTGATCATCTAAACTCAACTTACTTTTTGGATGCGCTGATAATTTCTGATCAGCAACAGAGTTCTGATAAAACGATCAAATGCGCTTTTGAAAGTTATGATGGCCATATTACTGAGGGAGTTTTGATTCCGACCCGCGAAAGAGTAACAGCCTGCATATCGTCTCAAGTTGGTTGCAGCCTGGCTTGTACTTTTTGTGCCACATGGCGATTAAAATTAATGAGAAATTTGAGTCCGGGCGAAGTATATGACCAGGTTCTCCTCTTGAACCAATTGTCTGAGCAGCAATTTGGACAACGGCTGAGCAATATTGTTTTTATGGGAATGGGTGAACCCTTGTTAAATTATAAAAATGTACTCTTAGGGACGGAGCGTATTTCTGCGGAGGATGGATTGGGCTTTTCGCCAAAGCGGATAACGGTCAGTACAGCAGGAATTGCCAAAATGATTGTGAAGTTAGCTGATGATGAGGTAAAATTTAATCTGGCTCTATCTCTTCATGCTGCAAATGATGATAAGCGAAATCTTATCATGGAGATTAACCAAAGCAATAATATACAGGCCTTGGCAGCATCATTGCGCTATTTTTACGAGAAGACAGGAAGTCGAGTGACCTTTGAATACATTATCTTCAAAGGCTTTAATGATGAGTTGGAAGACGCAAGAGAATTGGCAGACTTTTGTAAGAATGTTCCCGTAAAGATTAACATCATAGAGTACAATCCAATAGATGAGGGCGAATTTGAGCAGGCAGAAAAAACGAAGGTAGATGCTTTCGCAACTTATTTAGAATCACTAAATTTAGTGGTGAACGTGCGTCGAAGCAGAGGCAAGGATATTGATGCGGCATGTGGGCAGCTGGCCAATAAAAACAAATCAATTGCGTTGAAGGAGAGAGAATTAAAATGAAGAAAGTATTAGTTATATCGATACTGTTAGTTGCGGGATCAACCTTTGGACAATTGAATAAACCTATAGAGGGCGTATCGTTCAGTACAACTAAAAAAGAAAACTTTTCAGGATTCATAGGTGAAAATGCAACAGCCGTCTTCTCACTTGACTATCTCTATTTGAGTCGTAAAAAACAAGAACTAAATGTTCGTAAGTTTCATAAGAGAGATCTTGAACTGATTGAATCTAAGAACATCTACGTGCCGCCTGAAGGTGATTTTTACAGTGAACCGACCGAAGCATTTTATCATGACGATCGAATCTATTTGTTTTCTACGCTTTTCGGAGAGAAAGGGAATCCGAATCTTCTGGAACTAAAAATTTTCAACTCAAACTTTGTAAAAATATCTCAAGGAGTCGTCGACACGCTCGAGGAGGATGAGATCGTTTTTATTCAAGATTCCAAAGAGGGTGATCAGTTTATTCTTGGTCGATATAATAAATACAGCAGGTTGACAGAACAGCAAATTGCATTGACACACATCGACAGATATGGAGTTGTTTTGTGGAGAGAGAGAATTAAATCTCCGTTGACCCTGCAAAACATCAACATTGAAGAAATTCGATTTTCAGAGAATTCGCCGATTTATATACTCTGCAATTATGCATTTGAATTAAAAAACAGGAATGCCGTTTCCGGTCAGGATTTGCTGAATAATAAGTATGCAATCTGGGCCTATGATCCAAACCGGAATTTTCTGAAAGAATTTGAGTTGCGAATTAAGGGAAAGTGGATCAATGGGATTCGAATGGGTATAAATGGAGACAGAAATTTAATTGTCAGCGGATTTATGAATGAAAGTAAAAATCACTCGATCAACGGTGTTTTTTCACTTCTGATCGATCCGAATCTGAATGTTATCAATTCCTCTTTTTCGAAATTTGATACAGATGTGCGCAAGAAATTTGTCAACGCCAGGGAAATAAATAAGGTAAAAGAGTTGGAAGATTATGTCTTGAACGATATTGCAATTCAATCAAATGATTCATACTTTTTATTGGGAGAGCGGTACTATAAATTTGTTGAACGAAATTATGATCCACGAACAAACATTACTTCAACGACTGAGCATTACAATTACAATTCAATCATTGTCAGTTACTTTGATAGTTTGGGAAATCATGTTTGGACGGAGTGTGTTCCGAAGTTCCAAAGCTCTACTAACGATTACGGATATTTTGCGTCCTTTTCAACCATGAATATTCAGGATGGGATTTATCTGTTTTTTAACGATACCGAAAAGAACAATGAGGTGGGTTTAATGGATTATTTTGGCTATAAAAGCTTATTCAATAATCGCCGCGCGCAGATTTCTTATGTTCAGATTGACCAAAAGGGAGTCAAAGAACGGGGAGCACTTATCGATGCGACTAACGACTACATTCTGAGAGCGAAGCAGTGTCATCAAATTAGCAGGGAAACCATGTACCTGATGGGTGAAACTGGCAGGCAGGCCAGAGTCTTTGCCGTCAGCCTGGCCGACAATTAATCGGTATATCGAATGATCGTTTTTTCGTTCCAGCATTTGATAAGATATTCTTGCCCCTTTTTTAATAATAAGGTGAAAACTTCTGTTTTAGTTGGGGCTTTAGATATTTGGTTCTGCACTGATCCTCATCGACTGTCTCTGAAGGCTTCGCTTTTTTGAAGCTTTTTAGCCATGAATCTTCGAACCAGGGCAAGCAGCGCACAGAGGGCCGGAGCAAATAAGAAAAAGCCCCATTTATCCCATCCGTCTACAAAGATCATAACCACAACCATCAGCAAGGTGACGATGGCCATACTCCACCAAAAGATCTCAAGGTATCGATTCATTTTGGCTAACTTCATTGTGCAGTATCTTTTATGGTGTATTCACCGGTTACTTTATGCATTTCATAATCACTAAAAGTCTCATCCGAATCGACTCCAAATCCTACTAATTGAGATTCTTCGCCCATGATTTCAAAACGCTTTTCAGTTCTTATTCTCTTTGTCTTTTGATCCCAATATAACTCCTCTGTTTTGAGCGTCTTCTTGGTTTCAAAGTTGGTAAAAATAACGTTATTTCTCGCGATAATCAAATTCTCTTCTATGCGCATTTCGCCATAGTCTGCGCTTAGGGTTGAGATCAGGCTATCTTTGGATCGAAAGAAGTTGACTTTGAATCCATCCTTCAACAATGTTCTGTTCTTAGGCTTAGAATATTTCTCCGTTCTTGTCGCAATCATCTCGTATTTCACAATTCCGGAATCAGAGTAGATCGTGTGCATGTCGTTCACTATTTGATCCGGAGTATCATCGGTAGCTGTAACGACCTTTATTTTGTTCATGTCAGTTTCACATGATATGAACAGCACCAAAAAAAACATTCCCGTCAGCCAAAGGCGGACAGGAACGTCTCGTAAATTATTTATTAGTGAAACTCGATTTTGAGAAGTCCGCCTTAGGCGGACGAACTCAAAATAGTAAGTTGAACTAATTCCGCTAAACAGCGGGATTTTGTTATAATACCTCGATGCCTGCTTCGATTCCACTTTTAGGGTCCAGTCCGCCTCAGGCGGATGGGGTTTAATACCTTTTATTAATGTCTTATTCAATTTATCGAATCGTTGTGCTTTCTCCCCAACAACTTAACGTAATTGAACTCCCTTTCGTCTTTCCTTCATTAAAAATTTCTTCATCGTTAGGTGCAGAGTCCAGGTACCTGCTGCTACTTCCACCGGCTCTCTTGATATAATCATTTGCTAACCAATAATTCGCCTTCCTCTCAAAGGTTGATTCTCCGCAGCTATTTGCCAATTTCACGATACAACCGGCAGCAATTTCAAGGGCTTTCCCTTTATTCTCTCCTTCAACCTTCTTTGCGTTGGAAAAGGCCGATCTATAACTTCCTGTTCTATACAAAGCTGCTGTATAGGTAAATTGATACTTGTCCTTATTTTCGCCGTCGGCTTCTAATTCAGTTGCTTTTCGGAAAGCTTCCAATGCCCCTTTGTCATTTCCTTTTCCGGATAATACATTACCAAGTCCGTAATAACCCATGGCCGTTGGATCGACATTTACAGACTCTCGAACATACTTCTCGTACGTTTCCGAATCGGTACACTTTTGTTTCTCAAGAAGAGCCATGAATTTGTTAACCTCCGCGATCCGAGCTTCTTTTTCTGTTGGAAGGACCTCAAACTTCTTAGCAAGTACCGGCGTGAGAACTGCGCAATCTTTGGCGATTTTAAGGAAGTACTTATCCAAAAACTGAATTGTACCTTCAAATCGCGTTTTGTTCTTCTCATCAGCATCAGTGATTGCTTTTTTTAGTGCTTTGTTCGCATATTCTTCTAAAAGGATGTACTCTTCAATAATCTTCGTTCGAATAATTTCTTTCTCTTCTTGTGAAGCCGTGTTGAATTTATTTATGAT
>CAZCAD010000268.1:0-5296 GCA_964496525.1 uncultured Flavobacteriales bacterium
AAAAATAAGAACTAAATAGCTTGAACTTCCACTACCTCAGGAACTACATTTTTAATCGATTCCTCTATTCCTGCGCGAAGTGTCATAGCACTCATTGAACAAGTTTCGCACGCCCCAAGTAATTTTATCTTGAGAACATAATCCTTGGTAAGTTCAATGAATTCTACATCACCTCCGTCCTTTTGAAGATAAGGGCGGATAGCGTCTAAAGCTGTTTGGATTCTTTCGATTTTATCCATTAGGAAGGGATTCAATCTTCTCAACGAATTTACGAACAAATTCGTCAAAAACCTTAAATGAAGGTGTATTATCCTGAAGAACAGCGGGTCTACCGGCGTCACCGGCTTCACGGATGCTCTGTATTAGTGGAATTTGAGCCAAAAGTGGAACATTCATTGTTTCCGCGAGATTCTTTGCTCCATCCTGGCCAAAAATGAAGTATTTATGGTCCGGAAGCTCCTCCGGCGTAAACCAGGCCATGTTCTCAACTAAGCCCAATACGGGCACCTTTAGCGAATCCATTCTGAACATATTAATTCCTTTTCTCGCATCGGCCAAAGCTACTTCCTGTGGTGTAGAGACAATAATAGCACCGGTTAAAGGAACATTTTGTACCAAAGTCAGATGAACATCGCCCGTTCCGGGAGGAAGGTCGACAATCATGTAGTCCAGTTCTCCCCAATCTGCATCTTTGAACATTTGATTCAAAGCTTTGGTGGCCATCGGTCCTCGCCAGACAACTGCTTGATCGGGGTCGGCAAAAAATCCGATCGACAATATTTTCACACCGTAAGATTCGACGGGTTGTATTAAGGTCTTACCATCCTTTTCTATTCCGTGTGGGCGCTCGCCTACTACATCAAACATGGTTGGCATGGACGGTCCGTAAATATCAGCATCAACCAATCCTACTTTATATCCCTGCTTTGCCAAACCTGCGGCCAAATTCGCGGTAACAGTCGATTTGCCCACTCCTCCTTTTCCGGAAGCTACAGCGATAATGTGCTTTACACCGTCAAGAATGGCTCTAACCTCCGGTTCTTTATCTTTTGGAAGAGGAACGAGCGCAATATTCGCGTCCACATCCTTTCCAAAAGCTCGCTCCAAGGCAAACTCCAAGGCTTCCTCCATACGTTTTTTCGCATGCATCGCCGGATTATAAACCTTTACTTCAAATGAAATTTGATTTCCTTCAACAACAATGTCGGACACCAAATCCAATGTAATGATGTCTTTCTTCAAATCGGGTTCAATGACCTTTTTTAAAGCCTCACGAACACTGTCTACCGTAATTTCCATTATTTCTTTTTGAAAGCGCTGATAGCACTTATGGTAAATTCTGACAGAACCATTTCTCCACTGATAGCGGCTCTTGTCTTCAATAAATTATCCCATCGCTCGGTTCCTTCCCAAAATATTTGTTTCAGTCTTCGCATAGATTCAGGATTTGAGGCTGCCAGCTTTTCTGCTAAAGCATCAACCGCCGCATCCATTTCTTCAACTGTCTCATAAACCTCAGCGTAGAGGTTTTTCTCCCTTGCCCAATCTGCCGACTGCCATTCGGTGGCGTTAATCGTTAACTGTGACATCGCCGACACTCCAATCTTTCGTTCAACAGCCGGTCCAACCACGTAGGGTCCAATTCCGATCGCCAACTCTGAAAGCTTAACCTCTGCATGCTTGGTTGCTAAGCAATAATCAACAGCGGATGCTATACCCACACCTCCTCCAACGGCCTTTCCCTGAACCCTGCCAATAATTAATTTCTCACACTTGCGGCAAGCGTTAATCACGTTTGCAAAACCGGAGAAAAATTCTTTTCCGGTTTCAATGTCTTTGATCGAAATTAATTCATCAAAACTGGCACCGGCGCAAAATGTACGATCCCCCGCTGATTTCAGAACAATAACTTTTACTTCACTCTTAGCTCCAATGTCGGTAATCGTTTTCGCCAGCAAATTCAAAATTTTACTGGGCAGAGAATTACTTTGCGGGTGACCGAATTCTATCGTCGCAATTCCTTTGTCACTGATCTCTGAGGTGACGTCACCTTGATTTATACTCATTCTTTTTAGATGTTAGATGATAGATGTTTGGCATGTTTCTATGCTCTATGTTCTATACTCTATACTCTATACTCTATACTCTATACTCTATACTCTATGCTCTATGCTCTATGCTCTATGCTCTCATTTAACTCTGATCCAATTTCTTCACCATCGTCAATATTGTCGCAATTCCGACTGTCTCTCCTGTCTCGTCAAATATATCAACCAGGAATCTTACAATTCCTTTCGCTATGTCGGCATCGTTTCTTTTTTCCTGGTCTGTTTTTTCTTTTACTGTGAAGCGCACTCCGATGGTTGTGCCAATATAAACGGGTTTGGTAAATCGGCATTCATCAATTCCATAATTCAGCAAAACAGGTCCTTTTGCGGGGTCAACAAATAAGCCGGCTGCTTTGGATAAGATAAAATATCCGTGAGCGACTCTCTGCTCGAAAATTGTCCCTTCCAATGAAGTATCGTCAACGTGGGCATAAAAGTTATCTCCACTTACGTTGGCAAAATTCGCAATGTCGGCTTCGGTGACCGTGTGCTTATGTGTAAAAACTGTTTCGCCAATTTCCAGCTCCTCAAAGTGTTTTCTAAAAACGTGTGGCATGGCTTCCGGCTGATCGGCTCCAACCATAAATTGTTTGGTAATCGCCGTTATCGTCTGCGGATGTCCTTGTATAGCAGTACGCTGCATATAATGCATTACCCCCCTGAGTCCCCCCATTTCCTCGCCTCCACCTGCTCTTCCCGGTCCACCGTGCGTTAACAAGGGCATCGGTGAGCCATGACCCGTGCTTTCCTTGGCACAACGTGCGTTCAGCACCAAAATCCGACCGTGCATGGTGGCTGCTTTAAGGACGTATTCTGTAGCGATCTTATCATCCGCCGTAACAATGGATGACACCAAAGATCCTTTTCCCATTCGTGCAATTTCCACTGCCTGATCCAGATCTTTGTAGGGCATTAAGGTTGAAACCGGGCCGAAACATTCGATCTCGTGTACTGCCCTTTTCGTAATCGGATCGTCATTTCTAAATACAACTGTTCCGATGAAGGCTCCGTTTTCTTTATCCGCTCCGACAATATCAAAATCGTCAGGATCACCAATTACGATGTCTTGTTCTTTTTTAAGCAATTCGATATTTTCTTTGACGCGCTCAACCTGAAGCTTGGTTGCAAGCGATCCCATCCGAACAGATTTGTCAGCCGGGTCTCCGATCACATTCTTCGCCAATCTGGTTGCAAGTGCCGATTGAATATCTTCTATTAATTCTTCAGGAACAATAATTCGTCTTACCGATGTACATTTCTGTCCGGCCTTAACTGTAATTTCTTTCTGAACCTCTTTTACAAAAATGTCAAATTCAGCAGTACCGGGTGTACAATCTTTTCCTAAAATGGCTGCATTCAAAGAATCCGCCTCCAAGTTAAAAGAGACCGAATTGTTTACGATGTGCGGAAGTGATTTTAACTTCAAACCTGTCACCGCAGAGCCCGTGAATGAAACGGTATCCTGATTCGTTACATTGTCAATCACTCCTCTACCCAGACCAACCACTAATTGCAATGCTCCTTCGGCTAAGACTCCCGAATCTACAATATCTCTAACCATCAACTCGGTCAGGTAACAAGTATATTCGGACGGCTTAACAATTGCAGGAACACCGGCCATGAAGTTGACCGCTACTTTTTCAAGCATTCCCCAAATAGGAAAATTGAAAGCATTAATATGAACTGCGACTCCATCTTTCGGAACCATGATATGATGGCCGATAAATGATCCGCCTTTTGAGAGCGGGACGGGGTCTCCATCTACATAATACGGTAGATCGGGAAATTGCCGTCTTAGGGATGCATTGGCAAATAAATTACCGATTCCGCCTTCAATATCAATCCAGGAATCAATTCGCGTTGCTCCGGTAGCAGCACTGAGTTCGTAATACTTTCTTTTATTTTCCAAAAGATAAAGGGCAAGTTCTTTCAACATCAGCCCCCTTTCCTGAAAAGTCATTTTGGCCAATGCATGTCCACCTTTTGAACGCCCGTACTCCAACATGGCTTTATAGTCAAGCCCAACAGATGAACACTCACCAATCTTTTCACCACTTATTGCGTGGAATAATTCTGTCTCTACTCCTTCACCGCTAACCCATTCTCCGCAGGCATAATTTTGGTATGATTGCATCCTTCCGGTTTTTGTAAAAATGGAGGGGCAAATTTACGAATTATATTGATGATGTTGTATTGGCGCTTTAAAGACCTAAGATTGCCTCAAAGTATAAGCCAGCATTTGATTGAACACATCTTTCATCTTTCGACCGTCAGCCTCAATTTGCTGAGGTACAAGACTCTCTTCCGTCATCCCCGGATTCGTATTCACTTCGATGAGAAAAGGCGATCCATCTTTACTTAAAATAAAATCTGTTCGTGCTAATCCTGTCAAGCCCATTTTTCGATAAATAGTTTTGGATGCGTTTTGTATTTCGGCGGTCCACTTATCAGGAATTTCGGCGGGAGTTACTTCATCTGATTTTCCTTCATACTTGGCTTCAAAATCAAAGTATTCGTTTTCACTGATTATTTCTGTTAAAGGAAGTGCTATGACAGTTGTTCCATCAAAATATAATCCGCAGGTAATTTCCCTTCCTTCGATACAGGATTCTATTACGACTTCATCTCCTTCGTCAAAGGCCTTTGCGATTGCATCCGGTAGTTCCATCAAATTCTTAACCTTCGAAATTCCGAAACTTGAACCACCGTCATTTGGTTTAACAAAGCAAGGAAATCCTAATTCATCCGCAATTTCAATTGGATTGGGCGTGTCTCCCTTTCGAAGGAGAATTGCTTTTGCCGAGGCTATGCCGAATGCTTGTAAAAAGCTATTACAAGCCCATTTATTAAAACTTAAAGATGCGGCAAAGGAGGATGAATTAATATAAGGCAGGCCGATCATGTCAAAATAAGCCTGCAATTTACCGTCCTCACCCGGAGTTCCGTGAATTGTAATAAAAGCCACGTCAAATGACTGTACTTCGTCATTCTCCATGTAGGTGAATTTATTCTTATCAATTGAAGAGACAGCCCCCCCTTTTAAGTTTACGTGCCAGCTTTTTTTACCTAGTTCGACTTTATAGGGGTCATAAATTTGGCGATCGATGTGCTCATAAATAACTCCAGCGCTCTTCTCAGAGATCTGAAATTCAGAGGAATAGCCTCCATATATCACAGCCACTTTCTTT
>CAZCAD010000269.1:0-5290 GCA_964496525.1 uncultured Flavobacteriales bacterium
AGTCTCCTGTGGAGTCTGAAAAAGTGGACCGATATCGACATCAAACCCAATGTCGGCAAATGAAGTAGAAATTACTTTTGCACCTCGATCGTGTCCGTCCTGACCCATTTTCGCCACCATAATTCGAGGTCTTCTTCCCTCAAATTTGCTGAACTCATCTGCCAGTTCTCTAGCCTTATCAAAGTCTTTATCGCTCATTGCTTCAGCCGAATATACACCGGATACAGATCGAATAGTGGCCTGATATCGACCAAAGACTGTTTCCATTGCATCGGAAATTTCACCTAAACTAGCTCTATTTCTCGCACATTCGACGGCTACTTCAAGTAAATTTCCACCTTCCCTCGCTGTTGCGGTTAACCTTCCTAAAGAACGCTGAACCTGCTCTTCGTTACGATCTTTCCTCATCCTCCTCAAGCGGTCAATTTGTCCCTGGCGAACCTTTGTATTATCAACTTCGCGAATCTCCAGTTCTTCTGCTGATTCCAGCTCATAGCGGTTGACGCCAACAATAATGTCTTTTCCGGAATCAATTCTTGCTTGCTTGCGAGCGGCAGCTTCTTCAATTCTCATCTTTGGAAGACCTGATTCAATCGCTTTGGTCATTCCTCCCAGCTCCTCAATTTCCTGAATATGAGTCCAGGCCTTTTGACAAATGTCATGCGTCAACTTTTCGACATAATAAGAACCGGCCCATGGATCAATAATGTCTGTGATGCCACTTTCCTCTTGTAAATATATTTGTGTATTTCGCGCTATTCTGGCCGAGAAATCAGTTGGTAATGCAATGGCCTCATCCAAGGCATTTGTGTGAAGCGACTGCGTTCCGCCCAATGTTGCGGCCATTGCTTCTATACAAGTTCGGGCAACATTGTTATAGGGATCTTGTTCTGTGAGGCTCCAACCTGAAGTTTGACAATGAGTTCTGAGTGCCAATGATTTAGGATTTTCAGGATTGAATTCTTTCACCAGCCTGGCCCAAATCATACGGGCTGCTCTCATCTTGGCAACCTCCATAAAGTGGTTCATTCCTATCCCCCAGAAAAAGGAAATTCTTGGAGCAAAGTCGTCTATTTTCATTCCGGATTCAATACCACATTTCAGATATTCCAGACCATCGGCGAGGGTATAAGCCAACTCAAGATCAGCCGTTGCGCCGGCCTCTTGCATGTGATAACCCGAAATCGAAATGGAATTAAACTTCGGCATCTTTTCGGTTGTGTACCTAAATATATCCGCTATAATTCGCATTGAATGTGCAGGAGGATAGATGTATGTATTGCGAACCATAAACTCTTTGAGGATGTCATTCTGTATCGTGCCGTTCAGGTCAACCGGACTTACGCCTTGCTCTTCAGCAGCAACGATATAGAATGCCATTATCGGAACAACGGCTCCGTTCATGGTCATCGACACCGACATTTGATCAAGTGGAATCTGATCAAAAAGCAACTTCATATCTTCAACCGAATCAATTGCAACACCCGCTTTACCAACATCTCCTTCAACTCGAATATGATCTGAATCATAACCTCGGTGTGTAGCAAGATCAAAGGCTACGGACAGACCTTTTTGACCTGCGGCAAGATTTCGTCTGTAGAACGCATTGGACTCCCCGGCTGTGGAAAAGCCCGCGTATTGTCTAATTGTCCAGGGTCTAATTGAGTACATAGTTGAATATGGACCTCTTGTATTTGGAGAAATACCGGCAACGAATCCGAGATGTTCCACTTCTTTCAAATCTTGATTTCGATAGACATTCAAAAGGTCGATCTTTTCTGCCGTTGAAAAGCTGATCTTTGATTTGGGAACAGTAGATTCTGTTCTCTTCGCTTCAATATGTTGGAACGATTGTCTTTTCATTCCACCACCTCTTTTGGACTATACTGTTCTTCAAGAATGAAATCTTTCAAAGCAGGAAAAGTTGGTTCTGGGTTCGAAGGTTGTGAGGAGTTTTCTACCCAGGTCTCCGACTTGTTTTGATGTTTGTTCACCCCTAGGAGTGTTGAACTGCCATCGAGCATTTGTTCAATCAACGTCTTCTTATGACCCTCAATTAATTGTTGAAGTTTTGCTTCTTTTATCCAGCCGATTAGTCCGCCATCCTGCTCAATTTTTTGAAAGAGACTCCAACTCTGTTCAATGAGTTGA
This sequence comes from uncultured Flavobacteriales bacterium, assembly GCA_964496525.1. GTDB lineage: Bacteria > Bacteroidota > Bacteroidia > Flavobacteriales_D > Crocinitomicaceae > JAKSBJ01. The sequence continues at coordinate 2,152 of CAZCAD010000269.1, forward strand.
TTAGTTAAATTTTCGATTGCATAAGCCCCGGAAGCAGGATCCAAAACCTTATTTAAAAAACTTTCTTCTTTCAAGATGAGCTGAATGTTCTTTGACAAACGTGTATTTCCTGAATTTGGCAAACAATCCACTGTAATGATCTGACCACCTCCCAGTGCTGCTGCCGCACATTGAGCTGTTTGTCTAAGTAGATTATTGTGATGGTCATTTTGACAAAGATGTCTTTTGCTTGTTTTTGCAAAGAGGGCTATCGGCCTCACGGAATAATCCGAATCGTATGCGCTGAAGACTAACTTGACAAGCTCTCGAATTGCCCTAAGTTTGGCAATGTTGAGGAAGAAATTGTTATTAACCGAAATATGAATCGTCAATTTATCGTTGATCTCTGCAAGACTTATCTCATTTTCAATTAAGTGGTGAATATACTCGTTCAAATGAGCCAGGGAAAAGGCGAGCTCTTGAATTGATGATGCTCCAGCCGCTCCATAATCGTTAGCCGAGATCCAAATAGTCCGGTGATTTTTTTGTTCATTAAAAAATTCAAAAAAATCATCCATTGAATGATCCCATTCACCGGATTTCAAATTCAGTCCTACAATATCAAAGTTTAGATGGATTCTTTGGGCTATCTGAAGTTCTTTTGCAGCTTTTAAATTCTCAAACCGGATGTCGGTGCCAATGTATTCGAATTGCACCTCAGTCGTCAATTTCTCAAACTCATGGGCAGTTTCGTAAGTCAATCCCAAATGATCGACCCCATCATTTAAGGCTTGCAGTATTTCTTTATTCGACGGTGCCGAATGGAATTCTTGCCGGACGGACCAATCCACTTTTTCCGGATCCAAATTTCCTGAAATTTCAACATAAGTTTTTTCATCAGGATGATGAAATGCTTTTAAATCAATTCCTGATTCGGGTTGCGAATGAAGGATATCAATAGATTTCCCCTTCAGATCCTTTTCAATCTTCTCAAGCCATTGGTCGTAAGTGACCGATTCAAATTCCTGGAACAGCTTTTCCATGCAATAATCAAAGTTAAATTAATCGTTCAACATGCCATAAATCAATCCCAATATTCCGGAACACGCAAGGAAGGTGGTGACCACGGACCTCCAGAAGCTGTATCCTCGTTTTCTAAGCATGAAACCACAAATAAATGAAGCAACAGTCGAAACACTTATTACCGTCATAAACGCTGAATAGCCGGACATCAACTGTTGGATTTAGATTGTTCCCAGTAAACATCCATTTCAGTGAGGGACATTTCGGATATTGATTTACCGTCTTTTTTCGTTTCTTCTTCCATCCACTCAAAACGCTTAATAAACTTTCGATTTGTCTTAGCTAATGCGTCTTCGGGATTAATATCAATCCATCTGGCGTAGTTAATCAGCGAAAAGATGACATCTCCAAATTCTTCTTCTATCTTTTCTTTATTTCCCCCATTAACTTCCGCTTTCAACTCAGCAATTTCTTCCTCTACCTTCTCCCAAACCTCTTCCTGTTTTTCCCATTCGAATCCGATTCCTTTGACTTTGTCTTGTATTCTCGTTGCTTTGACCATTGCAGGAAGTGATTTTGGAACGCCCTCCAGTACTGACTTTTTTCCTTCTTTTAATTTCAACTTTTCCCAATTCGCTTTCACCTCTTCTTCATCTTGCACTACTACATCCCCATAAATATGCGGATGCCTGTGAACCAGTTTATCACAAATCGTATCCAATACATCTTTGATATCAAACGCTCCTTTTTCTGACGCAATTTTTGCGTAAAACACCATGTGTAGCATCAAGTCGCCAATTTCTCCTTTTAACTCCTCCAAATCATTGGCAATTATCGCATCGCCCAACTCATAGGTTTCTTCTATCGTAAGGTGTCTTAGAGATTCAAGCGTTTGTTTTTTGTCCCATGGACATTTTTCGCGCAATTCGTCCATAATTGTAAGCAGACGTTCGAATGATTTAAGTTTGTCATCCATTTTCCTAATTTTAGAATCGATTTATGGTCAGATTTTACCAGGTGAAGTTAATATCTCTGCTGCTACTATTGGCACTTTCAGGCGGAGGTTATTCACAGTTTTATAAACCGACATCGATCTCTCTAAAAACAAGAGGAGGATATCTAATCGCACATCGTGCAGTGATGTCTCACTTGATTCAACAGAACAATTATGGTTTTGAGCTGGAATTTTCTAAACAGCGCAAGGATAAGACGGAATGGGAAAGTTTGAGTAAGCCCGTTTCAGGGGTTTCACTAATCTATCAAGATTTCGGATACAAGGCGGTTCTGGGACAGGCAATAGGCCTATTTCAACATTATTCACAGCCGATTATAGTGAACAAAAAATTTGGGTTTCTGGATTTTAGAATAGGTACCGGTCTGGCCTTAGTAACCAAAAAATACGACCCGATTGACAATCCTAAAAACAACGCTATCGGCAGCATATTTAATTCGATTGTTGATCTACAGCTTAGCTATAAAAAGCACTTTAAGCTCTTTCATATTGGTATGGGAATAGGAATAACGCATTATTCAAATGCTGCACTTTTTCAGCCAAACCTTGGACTCAATACGCCTTACATTGATTTTTGTGTGGGTACTAATTTTGAAGAGAGAGAAGTATTTCGAGATTCTTCCACGGGAGATGGTGAGAGCAGAAAATTGAAATCAACGCTTGGATTCACGGGAATAGGGGGTAGTCGTCAAAATCTGGCTGGAAATGAACTTCCGAAATCCTATCCGCTTCTCAGTATTCAGTCATATTACTCCTTTGCCTTAGGATCAAAATGGAAATTAGATGTTGGATTAGACCTGTTTTACAACGAGGCGAATAGGCAGTTGTTTCCGGAAGATAATTATACCATCGGCGAAACCGTTCAGCTGGGTTTCTTCTCCGGCTCAACGGTGCGGCTGTATCGAACTGAAATTTATATCAATTTTGGATATTATTTGGTGGACATGATAAAACCTACCGGCAATTCAATCAATATGTACAATCGAATCGGTTATCGTTATTTAATCAATAAACAGCTTTACGCTTTGATTGGAATTAAAGCACATTATGGAAAAGCCGATTATATTGAATTTGGGTTGGGAGTTCGCTTTTTTGATGAGGATATAAACAAAGGAAGTATTGAAT
>CAZCAD010000270.1:0-5276 GCA_964496525.1 uncultured Flavobacteriales bacterium
CACGTCCAAATCCACTTTCTTTATATCCTCCGAATGGAGAAGTTGGATCAAATTTATTATACGTATTCGCCCAAACGACCCCGGCTTTCATCTTGGCCGTCACGTTAAATATTTTGGAGCCTTTGTCCGTCCATACACCGGCAGACAGGCCATAAGGTGTGTTATTGGCTTTCGTAATCACTTCGCTGACTGTTCTGAATGACTGAACCGCCAAGACGGGGCCAAATATTTCTTCCTGCACAATCCTACTGGATTGCGAAACTCCTGTAAATAAAGTCGGGCGACACCAGTATCCTTTTGAAGGAACATTGCAGCTACTTTGATGCATCGTCGCTCCTTCAGCAATTCCGACCTTAATATAAGACTCAATAGTTTCGAGTTGCTCCTTGCTGTTGATTGCCCCTATATCTGTGTTTTTGTCCAAAGGATCTCCAATGATCAATGATTCAATGCGATCTTTTAGTTTATCAACCACTGTTTTATAAACTGCTTCCTGAACAAACAATCTTGAACCGGCGCAACAAACATGACCTTGATTAAAATAGATTCCGTTAACAATTCCTTCAACCGCCTGATCAAGAGCTGCATCTTCGAAAATAATATTGGCAGCTTTTCCGCCCAATTCCAATGTCGCCTTCTTATTGGTGCCGGCGATAGCTCTCTGAATAATCTTTCCGACATGCGTTGAACCGGTGAAGGCTATTTTATCAATGTCATTGTGGTTGACGATTGCCGCTCCGGTGGCACCTGCTCCGGTTATAATGTTTACAACGCCTTTAGGTAATCCTGATTCTTGAATCAACTCTGCCAGCTTGAGTGCGGTTAATGAAGTAGTCTCCGCCGGTTTTAAGACAACTGTATTTCCTGCTGCAATTGCCGGAGCAATTTTCCAGGCCGCCATTAACAAAGGAAAATTCCAGGGAATTATCTGTCCCGCAACACCAAGCGGTTTTGGTTTGCGATTTGGAAAAGCGTATTCCAATTTATCAGCCCAACCGGCATAATAGAAAAAATGATTAGCTGCTAATGGAATATCGATATCTCTTGCTTCCCGAATTGGTTTTCCACCATCCAGGGATTCGATAACGGCAAATTCACGAGCGCGTTCCTGCATCAATCTGGCGATGCGATAAATATACTTGCCTCTTTCTGATGCTGAAATCTTTGACCACGAACCAAAGGCTTTTCGTGCGGCTCTGACCGCCTTGTCCACATCGTTTTTAGATGCATCCGCAATCTTGGCTAACTTTTTCTCATTGGCCGGATTGATGCTGTCAAAATATTTTTTGGATGAAGGCGGAATAAACTCTCCTCCAATGAACAGATCGTATTTATCTTTTAAGACGATATGATCCGTATTCTCCGGAGCGGCAGATAAATTCCAAACTTCCTTCTTTTTTGCCATCTTCTAATCTTTTGAAAAATAATTCTGGGATTGATAATTCCCCGATGCTTGTTTTTCCAACTGCATCAAAATATCGTTTGCCAATCGGCTTGCACCAAATCGGAACCATTCGTTATTTAACCAGGCATCGCCCAATGTTTCTTTTACCATCATTAGATAATGTAAGGCCAATTTTGCAGTGGAGATGCCTCCGGCAGGTTTCATCCCGACCTTTATTCCAGTATTGCGATGAAAATCTTTAATTGCCTGAAGCATGACCAGTGTAACCGGCATTGTTGCCGCCGGGCTAATTTTACCGGTCGATGTTTTAATGAAGTCGGCTCCTGCGTACATGGCAATATCGGATGCTCTACGAACCTGGTCCAGCGTTCCTAATTCTCCCGTTTCTAAGATTACTTTTAGTCGTGCGTCCCCACAGGCCTCTTTCACTTTTACAATCTCATCAAAAACATATTGATACTCGCCCTGGAGAAATCGGCCTCTGGAAATAACCATATCTACTTCGTCGGCACCTTGTTTAACCGCAAATCGCGTATCCGCCAGTTTTACTTGAATAGGGGCTTGACCACTTGGGAATGCCGTTGCGACGGAGGCTACCTTAATACTCGTGCCGGCCAATTGATCTTTTGCGATTTTGACCATAGCCGGATAAACACAGACCGCAGCCGTAGTAGGCAAATTTGGAAGCGTATCGTGAAGATGCATGGCCTTATTGCAAAGCTGCCTGACCTTGTTATCGGTATCAGCACCCTCAAGCGTCGTGAGGTCAATCATGCTCAAGGCCAACTTCAGCCCTTGAATTTTTGATTCTTTTTTAATCGATCTTTTCTGAAAACGTTCAGTTCGTTCAACAATACCGACCTGGTCAACATGAACAGATGTTCTGAAGTCCGGAATGTGCTTAATGACTGATTTGGCTTTCACAGGCCAAAAGTAATATTTTATCGCGTATAATCCCTTAGCTCAGTGGATGTAAGAAGAAAACCCCTTGAATCTAAATTCAAAGGCTTTTTTTATCTGGGATTGAAAAAACTCTTATTTACCAAAGTTGACATTAATCGGTAGTGTCATTCGACAGCGAACTTTTTTACCGGCCTGTTCTCCTGGAATCCATTTCGGCATTTGTCTGACGACATTCATTGCTGACTCATTAATGCCATCGCTCAATCCTTGCGGAACATTAATTTGCTCTATCGATCCATCAATATTTACGACGAATTGAACATAAACCATTCCGCCATCACTGACTTCCACGTCGAAGGAGGTGAATTGAATGTTGTCACGAATGAATTTGCCCATAGATCCTTCTCCACCAGGAAAGTGCGGATCGACGGCCGGAACTTCATAGATTTCTTCGTCACAATCGTTACAGTCATCTATTTCAGGATCTTCGATCTCCTCAATGTCTTCGCCAATACTACTCAGATCATATTCCTGAATATCATCTTCGTCTTCGACAACCACAATGTCAATAATGATTGGTGGTAGCGATGCCTTCGGTTCTTTTTCGATGATTTCTTCAATGATTTCCGGGAGTTCGTACACAAACTCCTCTTCAAGTCCGTCATTGTTGGTCAGATTTTTCCCGGCGCAGATATCAGCACTTTCGTACTTAAATCCCATCAGGACAAGTGATGAAACCATCACGAGCCCCAGAGCGAAGAAAACGAACTTTTTGTTTTCTAGATTTGCGTCTTTCGACTTTTTTGTTTCCATATTCTATTTTTTGCGATTAATAATGAATTGAAAACCGCAAGAATCTTGCCATAGAAAAAAATAACCCCCGCAGTTTCCTTCGGCAACCCTTCGGCACCCTTCGGCACCCTTCGGCAAGCTCAGGGGAGCAGCTCAGGGGAGCAGCTCAGGGGAGCAGCTCAGGGGAGCAGCTCAGGGTGGCAACTCAGGAATCAATGAAGGTTACGAGAAGATTCCGATTAGTCTTACTTATCCTAATCGAAAGTGTATTGGTAAAGTAAATCGACACCGAACTTTTTTCCCTGCTTGCTCACCGGGCGTCCATTTCGGCATTTTTTTAATGACGTCTTTCGCTTCTTCGTCCAAAAGATCGGATACTTTTCTGACAATTTTCACTTGCTCGATTGAGCCGTCTTTGTTGACTACAAATTGACAGTAAACGATTCCTTGCTCACCCATTTCAACTGCAAGTTGAGGATATTCGATGTGTTTTTGAATCCATTCCATCATGGCGGACTCTCCACCGGGGAAAGAAGGCTCAATTTCAGCAAAATCCGCAATCGGCTCAGCTATGATATTCGTGTCAATATCATAGTCAGAGGTATCAGCGTCAGTATCAAAATCGAAAAGATCGAAGTCATCGATAACAATATCGTCGTCAACGATAATGATTTGATCAATAACCACCGGTGGAATTACGGCAGGCTCCTCTTCGATGATTTCATCATCTTCCGGAATGTCGTAAACAAATTCTTGCTCAAGCGCGGCGATCTTATTGTCGACTTTTTTTTCCGGGATGACTGCACTTTCATATTTAAATGCCATCAACACCAGAGATGCCGACATTAATAAGCCGAGTGTGAAGAAAACCAACTTCTTGTTTTCCAAACTGGCGTCTTTTGATTTTTTGTTTTCCATTATTTCTCTTTTTTGCGATTTTATCTTATCTGTACAATAATCGTGCAAAAGAGTTCATTTTTTTTGAACGAAAGAACCAAAGAACCAAGAGACAAGAAGTTATTAAAAATTAGGTCATCACTGTTGCAGGTCTGCGAAGCGGGCGATCCGGATTTTTGCAGGCAAAAAAAAATCCCACAACTTTCGTTGCAGGACTGACTTTTTCAGAATTTATAATTCTTTATCCGAGTCTGAAGTGAATTGGAAGAGTAAATCGACACCTTACTTTTTTCCCGGCTTGTTCACCCGGTGTCCATTTCGGCATTTTCTTTACGACTTTCTTTGCTTCATCATCAAGGGCATCTGAAACGCCTCTCACAATTTTTACTTGCTCAATTGATCCATTCTTATTCACAACGAACTGACAGTAAACAATACCTTGTTCTCCCATTTCGACTGCAAGCTGAGGATATTCGATGTGTTTTTGAATCCATTCCATCATTGCGGTTTCACCACCTGGAAATGAAGGTTCAATTTCTGCGAAATCCACAATTGGTTCTTCAACTATATCATTTGGTTCATCATCCGGAACTTCGTCAATTTCTTCGTCCATTGATGAGAAATCGACTTCTTCAACTTCTTCATCATCTTCGACAATCTCAATATCTTCAATTATCGGAGGTGGGGGAGCTGTTTCAGGTTCTTCTTCGGGAATTTCCTCTTCTGGCGGGATTTCGAATACTAATTCATCTCCCAGTCCATCGTCTTCGTCTACGGCTTCGGCTTCAGGTATATCCGCAGACTCATAGATAAATCCCATCAAGACAACAGCTGAAACCATTACCAATCCTACAAAAAAGAATGCTATTCTTTTATCCTCCAGATTGGCTTCTTTTGACTTTTTTAATTCCATAATAAATTTCTTAGTCAAAGGCTAAATTACAAATTTCCTGATTAAAATGCCTAATCTGCCTTCTTATTTTGCACTTCCCGATAGCTATCGGGATCTACTTATCCAACTATATCCGACTACCCCAATAATTGTACCAACAACGTTGGCAATTACGTCATCCCAATCAAAGAATCTTCGGTCAATAAAATTACCCTGTATTAATTCGATGAAAATGCCAAAGACAATTCCACTTAGGGTCAGAAACAGATACACTTTTAGATTAAATTGGTTCAGTTTGTGATTTTGGAAGGCGTGCGACATAAATACTGCTAAAAGTATGTACATGACCAGATGCACAGCCGCGTCCAATGAAAATAATTCAAAATT
>CAZCAD010000271.1:0-3526 GCA_964496525.1 uncultured Flavobacteriales bacterium
ATTTCGCAGAGGTTACCGAGAGAAAAAGAGTTTTTGCGCCATGCACATTCTTCTAAAATTGCAAGGTCAAATTAAGCCCGGCTGTTGATCGATCGATAATCATCGGGCTCCAGTGGAATGAAAGATTTTCAGAGATATCGAAGGTGACAAAATGGGCATCGACAAGTGCCTCAATAATCTGCAAAGCATATACTCCAAGAGTTGTAAAAATTAATAGGTCTCTATCACGGCTCCAAATGTCAAACTCAGCCTGAACCTGACTAAGACTGCTTAGGGCAGCATATTGGGGATGATGATACGCCAATCCGGGATTAGCATCTCGAACCAGGTACTCCTCTTTCAGCAGTTTCGCGCCCTCGTAATTGTAATAAAAATAATATCCACAGACACCGAGGCCACCATATATCAGTGGAATTTTCCACCAGGCTCTGCTCTTTTTCTTCCGATACTTTCGATAACCGATTTCATTGTACATCTGTCCGGCTCCGGGAAAGAAAGTCGATAATAAAATCGCTGTTTTTGTTGAGTGATGATACGAGGTGTCGATTGGATATATCTTCTTCTGTCGCTTTTTCTTTTTCTTAATCGTGTCGGACTTTGTTTGTGAAACCGATTTTAGGGTATCGGTTTTCAGGGTATCCTGTCCGTAGGCTCCGAGAATAAATAAGGAAAAAAAAAGAAATAATAAGTGAGGGTGCATTATTCGTTTAGTAATACTGTCTATATAAGTTCTCGTTTTTGATCTATTTATTTTGGTGGCAGACGAGGCGAAAAACACAGGCATAGCATCGCTATGACGAGCCTGCCTGACCGGTAGGCAGGTATTTTCAACAAAGTATGGCATCGAAAGAAAAGTTCATAAAATGCGGAAGTTATTTAGACAGTATTACTTACTTCATCGACTCAACGATTCTGTCCAAATCATCTTCAGTATCAAATGAAATAACGATTTTACCCCTTCCTTTATTGTTAGCTGAGATTTGCACTTTTGTGTTCAGTTCTCTTGAAAGTTCCTCACTAATATCCACGAATTCAGAATTAGTTGGTGAGGAGGATTTTTGTTTTGTAACTGACGTTCCTTTATTGGACTTGAGCATATTCTCCAAATCACGAACAGAAAGACCGTCATTTACCACTTGCTTGAAAATCACTAATTGCATTTGCTCATCTCCCGCAGAAACAATCGCCCTGGCATGACCCATCGAAATTAAACCCTGCTTAATTCCCAATTGAACTTGAGCAGGCAGCTTTAACAGCCTTAAAAAGTTTGTGATGTTAGATCGACTCTTTCCTAACTTTTGACTAAGCTTTTCCTGCGTAAAATTACACTCATCGATTAGCCGCTGGTAGGACATTCCAACTTCGATTGCATTTAAATCAACACGCTGAATATTCTCTACAAGCGCCATTTCCAACATGGACTGGTCGTTCGCAATTCGGATGTAACAAGGAACCTCATTGACATCTGCCAGTACAGCAGCACGGAATCTTCGTTCGCCTGAAATTAGCTGATACTTATCTCTTCCCAACTTGCGAACTGTAAGGGGCTGTATGATTCCGAGCATTTTGATAGAATCGCGAAGTTCGTAAAGAGACTCTTCTTCAAATATCGTTCTGGGATTGAAAGGATTTGCTTCAATTTGCTCGACGCGAATATTTGCGATTGACCCGACAGTTTCCTGGTCTCTGCCAATATTTCTGGTGGTAATGTCGGTCTCTGCATTTTCCAATAATGCACTTAATCCTTTTCCTAATGCTGCACGCTTCTTTGTCATTCTCTCCAGAATTATATCAATTGTTTATCTCTGTTCTTCATTTTGGTCAGATCATTCTTTTGCAAAACTTCCCGAGCAAAATTCAGATAATTAATTGAGCCTTTGCAGGTGGCATCGTGCATAATGATGGTTTCACCGTAGCTGGGTGCCTCTCCTAAGCGCGTATTTCGATGAATGATTGTATTGAAGACCAACTGTTGAAAGTGAGTTTTAACCTCATCTACAACCTGATTCGCCAAACGAAGACGTGTATCATACATCGTCAATAAAATGCCCTCAATGTCCAGGTCAGGATTTAATCTGCTTTGAACAATTTTTATCGTATTTAACAACTTACCAAGTCCTTCCAGGGCGAAATACTCACACTGGACCGGAATAATAACTGAGTCCGCAGCGGTCAATGAATTCACGGTAATTAAACCAAGTGAAGGGGAACAATCGATCAGGATAAAATCGTAATCCTCTTTAATTGATCCAAAGGCCATTTTTAGCCGATGCTCACGGTTAGGCATATTGATCATTTCCAACTCTGCACCTACTAAATCAATATGGGCCGGAATAATATCGAGATTGGGATTTTCCGTTTTTTGAACGATACCCTTTGGGTCGGTTTCATTGATCAGACAATCGTAAATACTCTTTTGAACGTTACGAGGATCAATACCAACACCGGAAGTTGCGTTCGCCTGTGGATCAGCGTCAACAATCAACGTATTATATTCCAACACACCAAAACTTGCACCCAGGTTAATGGCCGAAGTGGTTTTACCTACCCCCCCTTTTTGATTTGTAATTGCGATTATCTTTCCCATAAAATTTTATCCGAATTCGAAGCCCGATTTGAATCAGCAAATATACTTCAATAAAGGCTTGAAGGAAGAATCTTTACAAAGGAGTTATTCACAATTTTTTTTCGGTGATTGTGTAGATAAAAACGGCACCGAATCCCGAACATAAAAGAGCATGAAACGCAATCATACCATACATTTCGTTGTAGATGCCCTGAAGTATTCCGAAGAGGAAGTAAAGACATAAAAGTCCTTCTATAATTGTCGAAAACTTTATTTTCCCCGGGAGATAATCGTTTGATTTCCAACTGTGCCTTTTTGAGTCCAAATTAAACTTTGGAGTTCTGATAAACGGAGTCTTTTTCCCGTAGTAGGCAAGTACCACCGCTTTGGTGTTATAAAATGACATTCCTAAAGACACCGCGAGAAATTGAAAAAACCTTATAACGAAGACAAAAGATTTGTACAGGCGGTTTTTGTGTTCTTCACGAAAAGACAACCAGTAGTAAAACATCAGGAAGGCGGTAGAAATGAAAAAGATAGAAGTTAGTTGAATAATAAAACTGTAATACTCGTCGATAAGGACAACTGTGATCAACGGAACACTCATTAAAGCTGCCAGAAAAATGAACAGATAAATTGAGCTATTGAACAAGTGTCCAAGTCCATGGACGCGATGCATGAAAGAAATCCCTTTGGTAAAAAGCAACTTCCTGAACATCTTGGCAAAGTTCTCTGCTCCCCCCTTGGTCCATCTGAATTGCTGATCTTTCAATGCTGTAATTGCTATTGGAAGCTCAGCCGGAGCTTCAACCTCTTCGAGATAGACAAAGCGCCAATTCTTGAGTTGTGCTCTATAACTCAGATCCAGATCCTCTGTTAATGTGTCGTGCTCCCAACCTCCGGCATCAATGATGGTTTGTTTTCTCCAAATGCCTCCGGTTCCGTTAAAATTGATAAAGT
>CAZCAD010000271.1:3552-5243 GCA_964496525.1 uncultured Flavobacteriales bacterium
ACCTGTTCAACCGAAAAATGACCATCCAGACCAAATGCCTGAAGTTTGGTGAGTAATGAATGATTTCGATTCAGATGCTCCCAACGGGTTTGAACCAATCCTATATTCGGAGCGGAGAAGCGAGTCAGGGTTTCGTTCAAGAAGTCCGGATTGATCACAAAATCTGCATCAAAAATTGCTATGAACTCTCCTTTGGCGTTGTGCAGGCCGTAGTCAAGCGCTCCGGCTTTAAAGCCTATCCGATTCTCCCGTCTGATTAATTGAAAGTCAAACCCCTGATCCCTGTACTTTTTAATAACCGCCGCTGCAATCTCGGTTGTTTCGTCCGTAGAGTCGTCGAGAATTTGAACTTCGAATCTGTCCTTGGGATAGTTCATCTGAGCCACTGAATCAATTAGGCGCTCAACGACATACTTTTCATTGTAGATCGGAAGTTGGATAGTGACCATTGGCAATTTATCCAACAAATTCAATTGCTTTTCGTTTTGCTTTTTGCGCTTTTCGGATCGTGTCCACTTGGCTTGAATGTAGTTAATGCCGAGGTTAAACTGCAGCAAAGCAAATAAGAAAATAGCGAAGAGTGAAATGCAATATAATATGATTACCAACCAGGCCATTTACAGATATTTAAAGATTGAAAGTATGATTTTATATCCTGCAAGGAAAGTTCCTTTTACGGTTCCCGAGACTTTAGAAACTCCAATTCGGCGTTTATAATTAACCGGCACTTCGGTATAAGTAAGCTTTTGCTTTGCGGCTTTTATCTGCATTTCAATTGTCCATCCGTAGGTTTTATCCTGCATGCCAAGCGCCATTAGCTTTTCATATTTAATGGCGCGGAAAGGACCGAGATCAGTATATCGAACACGATAGAACAAACGCATCATTCTTGTAGCCAACCAGTTACCAAACCGCTGGGGAAAGGTCATGGATCCTTTTTCCTTTTGACCCAAAGCTCTCGATCCGATTACAAAATCAAGGTCATCATTTATTATTGGGGCCACTACATTTGACATTTCTGAGGGGTAATCTGAATAATCACCATCAAGAAAGACGACTATGTCCGGTAATACTTTCATTTGCGAGGCATATTCCATTCCTTTTAAACAAGCCCGGCCATATCCTGCTCTTGGTTCGTCAAGAACGGTCGCTCCGGCTTCCGCAGCAACTTCGGCTGTTTTATCGGTTGAGGCATTATTGCAGACCAGTATTTCACTCACCATAGCGGGAATATCACCAATCACTTTTGCAATTGACGCCTCTTCATTAAATGCCGGAATTATTACCACTACTTTCAATTTTGATCTTAATATCTCAGGCTCTTATTTCAAAGCCGTCATTTCCAAGGACTATCGGACCCTCATTTCCGAAGCGGCCATCCTCAGGTCCATTTTCTAATTTTAATACTCCTCTCGGGCATACCGCTGCGCAAACTCCACATCCAACACATGAGGATCGAATAATGCTCTGTCCTTTTTGAGCATAAGCCCGAACGTCAATTCCCTGTTCGCAATAAGTTGAACAATTTCCGCATGAAATACACTGTCCTCCATTGGTTGTGATTCTGAAACGAGATTTGAAACGCTGTATCATTCCCATCAGTGCCGCCAAAGGACAACCAAACCTACACCATGAACGGCTGCCCAGTATTGGATAAAATCCGGTTCCTATTACTCCTGAAAAAATGGATC
>CAZCAD010000272.1:0-5238 GCA_964496525.1 uncultured Flavobacteriales bacterium
TAGTAGTTGCCCCCTTTCCTTTGGAAAGGGTTGGGGATAGGACTTCAAATTTCACGCTCGCACCAACCGATTTTCCAATCCAGTTCCGCTGTTGATCTTTTAGCGAATCGGTCCAATCAATGGTATCCAGATCGTTTAATAATCTTTCGGCGTAAGCTGTAATTCGCATACTCCATTGTCGCATGAGCTTTTGTTCAACCGGATGACCTCCTCGCTCAGAAACGCCATCCTTTATTTCGTCATTTGCCAGCACAGTCCCTAAAGCCGGGCACCAGTTTACCCATGAATCGGCTAAAAAAGTCAATCGATAAGTCATTAGAATTTCTTGCTGATTCTTCTCATCAAAGCCCTTCCATTCTTCTGCGGAAAATTCTTCTTTTTGATCTGTTACGGCATTGATCTGTGAATTACCATTGGCTTCAAATTGCTCAACCAGCTCTGAAATTCTTCTTGCCTTATCGTCCTTTTTATCATACCAGCAGTCGTACAATTGCTTAAAAATCCATTGTGTCCATTTGTAATAAGCCGGATCGGATGTTTTAACCTCGCGATCCCAATCAAAAGAAAAACCAAGTTTATCTAATTGTTCTCGGTAGCGGGCAATGTTCTCTTCGGTGGTGAGTGCAGGATGCTGTCCGGTTTGAATGGCGTATTGCTCAGCGGGCAATCCAAAGGAATCATAACCCATCGGGTGAAGGACATTGTATCCCTGAAGTTTTTTATAACGAGCAAATATGCATGAAGCGATATAACCGAGTGGATGTCCGACGTGAAGACCGGCACCGGAAGGATACGGGAACATAGTCAGGCCGTAATATTTTGGTTTGTCTGAATTATCCTCTGCGGCATAGGTTTTATCTTTGGCCCACCGCAGTTGCCACTTGTTTTCTATATCTCGATGATTATAATCCATTTACCTGAAATCAAAGCGCAAATTTAAGGAATGTGGCTGGAAAGAAGCTTAATTGTTCGGATAACCTTGATTTACCCAGCATCGAATCGTTTCAAGTTCATTAGATGTGAGAGAATCGATATTATAAATGTTTGGAATTTTAGGCATTGATTTTAAATCAAAAATGGTGCTTTGATATGATCCGATATTGATGGCGTTAACTACTCCTGAATATTTTAGTATCCATGAATCATGGCACGCTACTCCCGGACCTAGCCCACTGGCACAAGAATTACTCATAATCGGGGCAATTTCATTTTGATAACTTACTGTTGTTGCACAAGCCAAAGGGTTTGTCTTATCCTTATAGCAGGAAGAAAGCCAGAATAATGAAACTAAGATGAGAGCGTGTTTAAAGTTCAGCATTATGATAAATTCGGACTTGAGCCGGTCATATTTACTCATTAATCAGCCGGATAGCCTTGGTCTATCCAACACCACATTGTCCGAAGTTCTTTATTGGTCATATCATCAATATCCAAAGGATTTGGCACAGAAGGTTCGTATATAAGTACCCCAACTCATCATCTAATTATTTCTGTATTCCTGTTCAACCCAACACTTCATTAATTCAAAGTCAACAGCATTTAAAGAATCTATCCCAAATGTGTTTGGAACTTGCGGCATGTCTTTCAGGTCAAAAACTCTATTTTGAATAATTCCGTTTTTTAAACGAGCTTTAAGCCAACTGTAATTATCAATATAGTCGGCGTGGCAACCAAAAACCCCACCAGACGTTTTACACGAATTCTGAATGATTGGTATGATGTCTTCAGAGTAGCTAATCGTCACACCACAATTCCCGGCTACGGTACTATCCTTATAACATCCCACTACACAGAAAAAAGTAAAAATCAATATTATGATCCTTGAATTTTTCATCAAAAAAAACGGACTCCCAACTATAAATACGGCAAAAGCACGGTAAAAGTCAAATTATTTGTTCGCCGTGTATCTGTTACTTACTTCATCCCAGTTTATCACATTGAAAAAGGCACTGACGTAATCCGGTCTTCTGTTCTGATAATTGAGATAATAAGCGTGTTCCCAAACATCAATTCCTAAAATCGGAGTTCCCCCACAACCAATTCCAGCCATTAGCGGATTATCCTGATTTGGAGAAGAACAAACTTCGACTCTGCCGCCAGAATGAACACAAAGCCAAGCCCATCCTGATCCAAATCGCGTTGCAGCGGCAGTAGAAAAAGTCGATTTGAACTCTTCGAACGAACCGTAAGCAGCATTAATCGCATCAGCTAATTCACCCGATGGCTCGCCTCCACCTTCAGGAGACATTATTTCCCAAAAGAGACAATGATTGTAATAACCACCGCCATTATTTCTTACAGCAGCCTTATCTCCGTAATTTGCCAAAATCTGCTCGATGGATTGATCGGCAAGATCAGTTCCTTCGATCGCGGCATTTAAATTATTTGTATATCCATTATGATGTTTCCCATGATGAATTTCCATAGTTCGCGCATCGATGTGTGGCTCCAGTGCATCATGTGCGTATGGAAGATTTGGTAATTCGAATCCCATTTTATTTTTGTTTTAGTATTATTAATTCCTTTCCCAAATTTAACATTTTCACGGTTTTTAGGACTTAAATCCTACTTTTTTCTAAGACTAAAATGTTTACTTTAGCGAAAGAGTATATAAGATGATAAGAATGAAAAAGTATAAACTATTGTTGTGCAGTTTTATCGGCTGCTTCTTAATTATGAGCTGCGGAGGTACCGAGGAAACTGAGGTAAAGGAAGAGCCTGTTAAAACCGAAAAGACTGATCCAATGAATAATTTAATGAAACATGGAATGAAAGAGGCCATGGAGGAGGTTGGGGAACAACTTCAAGATTCCACTTCTATGTTGAATGAAGCCCTGGATACGCTAAGTGATATATTAGAGGAAAATTCAGAGGAGATAGAAGATGCCCTGAAAAAAGGTCTGGAGAAGCTGAATTAGGTTGTGTTTATCGGTTTAACAGAGGCGTAACCTTCTAACGTGTCTACGTTGAAAAGTATATGAACAGCCCTTTAAACCTGCCTTTGAATTGATCTAACTTCACTGGCAGTTAATATCTATTAGGATGAAAAGGGCTCTAAGGATCATAAGAAAAATTCTGTTCTGGATCTTCTTTGTTTGCCTGTTTATCACTACGGTCGTTACGGTCCTGTTGTATGTCTATGAAGACGACATAAAACAGTATGCGATCAATGAAATAAACTCCAAACTTGAGACAGATATTGAAGTTCGAAACATCGAGCTTTCCATTTTTCATAATTTCCCTTATGCCTCTCTCCGGTTTGAGCATGTTTTTATTTCGGATGCCTTTGAGCATAAACAGAGCGAAGACACACTCTTGTTCGTTGAGAATATGTTTTTAAATTTTAGCGTTCTGGATATCTGGCGTGGGGATTATAAAGTGAAGCGGATCAGTGCCGAAAAAGGTCAGATTAATCTCAGAACTGACGAGACCGGAGATTATAACTACGGAATTGTTCGAACAGACGAGAAGGACGATTCAGAATCCAATTTTCAATTCGTCCTGGAATTACTAAAGCTCGACAATATTCACTTCAACTATTCTAACTTATCAACCAATCAGTTCTACAAGATCGATATCAAAAGCGGTTTGCTGAAAGGAAACTTTACTGAGGCTCAGTATGATCTATCTGCTGAAGGGGAGTTATATGTTCATCAATTGAAAAGCAATTCTTTCTCTTTAATTAAGAATAAGGAAGCCACATTGATGCTGGACATGAATATCAATACGACGGCCAAGCGATATACCTTTAATCAAGGAGATTTAGATATTGAAGAGATGCCTTTCAAGATTACCGGTTTTGTTGACTCTTCCTTTATCGACCTGCAGGTAAGAGGTCATAATGTTCAACTTGATGAATTGGCGAATAGCATTCTCGATGATTCATTTGCTGAGACAAAAGATTATCAAGGCGAAGGTTTAATTGATTTCCGATCTCAAATCAACGGGCCATTGTCAAAAACCGCCATGCCTTCTATTTCGGCAGAGTTTAGTTTGGCCGGAGGTAAACTAAAAGAGCCAAATCACCAATTGCAGATTACTGATATTAATTTGATCGGCTCTTATCAAAATGAACAAATCGATCGGGAAGAAAAGTTGGATTTCAAAAATCTAAGCTTCAAATTATTGAATAGTTATTTCATTGGAAGTGCAGTGATGGAAAATTTTTCTGAACCAAGATTGTATTCCAAAATGAATGGCGAATTGGATTTGAAAGCGTTCGATCAATTTTTTAGTTTTAGAGGTGTTGAGCAAATCGGTGGTCATTTGAAATTGAACATTGAAAGTCAAATGACATTTTATGATCCTCAATATCGAAAAGATAAATTTGAGATTAAGCGTGCAGACGGAACGCTAATATTACAAGATGTTGTTTATCAAAAGGAAGAGGATCCAATCATTTATAAAGGGATCAATGGAGAAGTGGTTGTTCAGGGAAGAGATGCCGCGGTGAGAGATTTAAGTATCAATACTGAGAAGTCGGATCTTTTACTAAACGGTGCATTAAAGAATTTTGTTTCTTACATCGAAGGATCGGACGGTTTGGGTCTGATTGCCACGATTGAATCAGAACACATCGATTTGAACGAATTTTTGGGTAAGAGTAATAAAGAGCGTGGAGATCATCCTCGGGTTTTCGAATTACCCACCAAGCTAAATTTGAACACAGAGTTACACATTAAAGATTTGGATTGGGACAATCATAATTTCAAAGATATTTCAGGAAGACTCCTTTACGCAAACAGAAAGGCAACAGTTAAAAAGATTAAGATGAAAACCTTAGGAGGTAACATCAAGGCAGATATTAGTCTTACAAACGGTGTAGAAAATGGAAACGTGATTGAGGGTAATATTAAATTTACGGGAGTAAATGTTAGCAAGCTGTTTGCTGAATGGAACAACTTTGATCAAAAATCGGTGACCTATGATCAGCTCTCCGGAACAGCAGCCGGAGATGTTGAGATACTTCTCTGCTTTAACCCTTACTTCTCAATCATAAAAGAAAAAATGTATGTTAATTCAGAGATCGAACTCTCAAATGGATCTCTGACAAATTTAGAGACCATGAAGTCAGTGACTGCTTATATGCGATCAAATAAAGCGCTAAAACTTCTTTTGAATAAGCACATCGATAAGTTTGAAGAAAAGCTGTTGAATTTAAAATTCTCGACCTTAAAAAATAAAATTGAGATTAAGGATGGTCTGATTAGCATTCCAAAGATGAAAATTGCTTCCAAC
>CAZCAD010000273.1:0-5238 GCA_964496525.1 uncultured Flavobacteriales bacterium
AATCATTGGGAAGAGTAGAAGAGATTCAACACCTTTGTTTGACTAAGAATAAAAAGTTAGTGGTTTATATTTCAATGGCCTTTGGTAATCCGTATGGTGATCCATGGGGAGCCGAAGTAGCTGCCGATTGGAGTCGAAAACTCAGCGAAGATCTCGGAATTGAAATCCTTGCATTATCTGATACTATCGGTGTGTCAAACCCTGATAACATCAAGGAGCTTTTTGAAGGATTGATTAGTGATTTGCCCCAGGTTGAGTTCGGCGCGCACTTGCATTCGACACCGGATACGGTCATTGAGAAGATAGAAGCAGCTTTAAATTCAGGATGCCAAAGATTTGATGGTGCGATCAAAGGATTTGGAGGATGTCCAATGGCTGCCGATGATTTGACAGCTAACATGCCCACCGAAGGAATGAAGGCTTATTTTGATAAAAACAATATTAATACTAACTTGAACGACCATGAATTTGAAGAGGCCATTAAGATGGCATTAAAAGTCTTTCCGAATTAAAATTATGAGAAAATCAACCATTTTATTTGCCTGCTTACTAATTACGACACAGGGTTCAGCACAGGATCTGAACAAATTCTTAAACAATGTCGTGGAGAGGGATTTGGAATCATTTGACCGAATCAGAATCACCGGAAATTTTAAAGTAACGATGATAAAATCGGACGTTAATAAAATCCACATTTTCAATGATGCTTCAGGCAGTCAAGAACTCGAATTTGTGACTGAGAAAGACAAACACGGAGTGATGGAAGTAAAGATTGAGAAGGATAAAGGTAAAGAAGGATCGGATTCAATGGATGTCAAGATTTACTACACGAATATTGTTGGCGTAGATGCCAGAAGAGGAGCGTGGATAAAGTTTGAGAATAAACTGGAAGGTGATAGTTTGACATTTGAAGTTGCTTCAGGAGGACATATCATCGCGCAAGATATCACATGCAGAAGTGTATTTGGTGCATGCAGTAAAGGTGGGTCAATTAGATTGCGAGGTACTGCTACCACAGCTCACTACAACGTATTTGCGGGTGGAGAGATTTACGCATTTAAGTTAGACTCTGAAGACATCTGGGCAAAAATAAGAACCGGTGGTCAAATTTCTGTCACCAGTAAAAACGTTCTTGATTGTACCATCTTTTCAGGAGGCACCTTAATGTACAAAGGTGAGCCTAAAGCACCAAATCTTGTCAAGAAAATCGCAGGTGACTTTCGGCACATCAATTAATGAGAACAATTCCTTTCTTAATTATTTCAATTTTCCTCTTAGGCTGTTCCGGCAATGAAGAAGAAATTGTCGCTGAAGAGGAAGAATTTCTGTCCAGAACGACCTTGGTTTCGAACAACTATCCTGTTATGGACGAAATCGTATTGGACATAATGGAAGGTTTACAAATTTGTACCTCATTTGACACCAATCTTACACTTCCTCCTTGTTCCTCAGATTATTTTAGAGTTTTTAAATACCGACCCGAAAAGGAGTGGAAAGTTGGATTTATTGTTGAAATGGTTGCAGGAATGTTTGGGACTCCGGTTCGGCAGATTGTGATCATCGAAGAACAATTTGGGAAATACCAGATTGTCAATCAATATCTTGGAAGTCTTATTGAACTTCGAACAACGAAGATTGGCTATAGCCATTTACTGATTGGATATGACGATCCGGATATTGGATTAGTCGCAATTCGTCATGAGTGGCAGGGAGCAAAATACGACCCAATTGATGTTGAGGAAATTAACAATCATTATGTCAAAGCGGAAATGAAGGATTCGATAAACGCAATTTTTATTCCTGCGTTCAACGCCGGTCATTAATCTTATTATTTTTGTCAGAGTTTTAAAACCTCGATGCGGAACTTTCTTTTAATCATCACTTTGTTAATCGGCCCTGGAAGTTCACTCTTCGCCCAGCCAACGATATTCCTTGATTTTCCCGATGTGGTTTTCTCTGACTTACCAACCCGTGTTGATATTAGAGTTGACGAATGCGACACAGTCCCCCCCTTCTTCCTGCAAATAAAGGCATCGGAAATTGATACCCTTTGGGTTCAAAAAGGCAAAGCAGGAGCAAGATACATTGAACCGGAGTTTGAGAGTGGCGAGATTTTAACATTCGCACGATTTAAAACAATGGGCAAACGACCGAGCATTATTCCACTTTGGATGGGATTATTACCCCCACTAATCGCAATTTTCTTAGCACTGGTTTTCAAGGAGGTCATCTTTTCTTTGGTATCGGGAATATTCATTGGCTCAGCCATATTAGGTGTCTACGCGGAGGGGGTAGTTGGAATATTTACGGGATTCTTTAGGATACTCGATACCTACATTTTAGGCGCACTGGCAGATTCCGACCATTTGAGTGTATTGCTGTTCTCCCTGATAATTGGAGGAATAGTGGCCGTCATTTCTCGAAATGGTGGAATGCAGGGTATCGTGAATTCTATTTCCAGATTTGCTACTAACGCTCGAAATGGACAGCTCGCGACCTGGGCTCTGGGTATCGCAATTTTCTTTGATGATTATGCGAATACACTTGTCGTAGGAAATACGATGAGGGCCGTTACAGACAAGCTCAAAATCTCTCGTGAGAAACTTGCTTACATCGTTGATTCTACTGCTGCTCCTGTCTCGGCGATTGCATTTGTAACCACATGGATTGGAGCGGAGCTTGATTATATATCAGGAGGTTTGGATAATATTAATCAACACGGAGTCGTCATTTCGGATGGTCCCTATTCTATATTTTTGAACAGCCTTGCCTATTCATTTTACCCGATATTAACACTCTTCTTTATATTCTATTTGGTTTATCGGGGACGCGATTATGGTCCAATGCTGAAGGCTGAGAGAAGAGCGAGAAAAGGCGAAGTTGTGAACCCCGAAGAGAACCCGGCTGATTTAACAGAACTCGAAGATTTAGAACCTGCTATAGGAACTGAGGCAAGGGCATATAATGCAGTCGTTCCGGTGGCAATCATTGTATTTGGCACTTTAATAGGACTGTTATTTACAGGGTTCGAGTCCTGTGCAGCATTGATCGTAGCCGAGAATCCCGACCTTATTTTGAGTGGATTCGGAGATATTTGGGACAAGCTCTCTGTTATTGGAAGTCCGGAAAGTTTTGGATCTAAATTAGGAACGGTAATCGGCGAATCGGATTCTTACGCAGCTTTATTATGGGCGTCTTTGACATCGCTCTTTTTTGCGATGATGTTGACATTGATTCATCGAAGCTTGAATTTGAGGCAAACGGTGGAAACAGTTATAAAAGGCTTTAAGACAATGATTCCGGCATTAATGATTCTGGTACTGGCCTGGGCACTTGCAGCTGTTACAGAGGAAATGCATACCGCAGAATATTTGACAGGCATAATGGGAGAGCATATCTCACCCTGGGTAGTTCCGGCCATAACATTCATATTGTCAGCATTTGTAGCTTTCTCCACAGGTTCTTCCTGGTCAACAATGGCATTGGTTTATCCACTGGTTCTTCCGGCCGTTTGGGGATTATGTCAGAACCCGGAATATGCTTACAGTCATGGAGACTCCATGCTCATTTTCTATAACACCGTAAGTGCAGTACTGGCCGGTTCGGTTATGGGTGACCACTGTTCGCCAATTTCAGACACCACCATTTTATCATCACTCGCAAGTGGATGCAATCACATCGATCATGTTCGAACCCAAATTCCGTACGCCTTGAGTGTCGGTATAATCGCCGTTGTTTGCGGAACAATTCCAACAGCTCTGGGGCTACATCCATTAATTGGTATGGGATTAGGAATAGGAGCGTGCGTTCTTGTAATTGAGATTATTGGGCGAAAAGTAAAAAGACGCGTTTTTGAATAAATTATTAGCCATCGATTTTGGAATGAAGCGATGTGGTATCGCTGTAACAGATGAAGATCAAATCATTGCATCAGGATTAACTACGATTGAATCTCCTGAACTCATGAATTTTTTAAAGGATTACACCGCCGAAAATGTACTTGACGGAATTGTATTGGGTGATCCTAAGAGATTAGATGGTTCAGAAACACACACCACTAAAAACGTGATGAGATTAAAGGAGCAATTGGAAGAGGAGTTTGGACTTCCCGTATATTTAGTGGACGAACGATTTACTTCTAAAATGGCTGTGCAAACAATGATTGACTCAGGTTTGAAAAAGAAAGACCGTCAGAATAAAGCATTGGTTGACAAGATTAGTGCAACTATAATTTTACAATCGTATTTACAATCCAGATGAGGCATTATTCTTGATTTACATATTTAAAATCGAATTGAGATACTTTTTTATCATATCATTTTTTCTCGGCTTTAGCTGCTCAGCTCAAGTATTCAAGCCCGTCGATGGTAAACTGAAGATGTATTCCAAGCTAGACGGTGGGGAATTACTCAATGAGGATTCATACGATATGTGCTGGTGTGATTCTGTAGAAGTAAAGAATGATTCTACAGGTATCGTTTCTTTCTCCCACATGATTCCCAAGAAAGAAGATAAGGGCAGGATTTTGGTTAGAAAAAGCAATCTTTGGGGAATTCTCAATTCGAAGGGAGAAGTTAAGGCCGAGTGCATCGAAGCCAAACCATTTACCTATAGCTCGGCGGGCAAGAAGATCATTTTTGACAATTTCCGATACCACGGTTTTACTTTTTATGGAGACCGAAAAAGCTCGCTGAATGTAATTGGAGATTCAGGGAAAATAAGCAAACAATACTATGTAGCAGATGATTATAAAGGACACTTTTTAGGTTCTGATGACAACGAGCACTGGGGAATTATAAATGGAAATACACGAGTGATTTTCAAATTGAATTACGATCCTGCTCGATCCAGTTTTAAGAATTTTCGCTTCAATGATGATGGTTTGGTGATTTTAGAGACGAAGACCAATGACAACAAATACGGCATTGTTAATTATCGCGGCGAGATTACCGCGGCTTTTCGATATGATTACATCGTCGATTATATCGAAAATAAAGACACGATTCATGCTCAGATAAATGGTAAAGGCGGATACATCAATTACCGTGGTCGCGTGCTATTTCCGCTGATTCATGAGAAATGTCCTGAGATATTAACCGACAGTAATTACGTCGCAACGGAAAAATTCATTTGGTTCATGGATCGAAATTTTAAGCAGATTCGTGATCTCCGTTTTCAGGCGCTTGAACAAAAGGGTGACACCTATTTGTATAAAAAGAGGGGGCTGTGGGGTATTAT
>CAZCAD010000274.1:0-5168 GCA_964496525.1 uncultured Flavobacteriales bacterium
GGCATGATACCACCACCACCATAAACTGTTCTGCCCAGTTTTTGTGTTTTGAACTTAAGCGAGTCCGCAACCTTAATACTGTCACGATGCATTAATTCACCATTCTTGTAGCGGTTTACAGGATCTTTTCGGTAGGCGTCAACTCCTTCGTCATATGGTTTTTGTATAAATCTTCCGGAGGGAGTGTAATATCGCGCAATGGTAACTCGCACGATACTTCCATCACTGAGATCGTACGGTCGTTGCACCAGGCCTTTACCGAAAGTTCTTCTTCCGACAATCATCGCTCTGTCCCAATCTTGCAAGGCACCGGCTACGATTTCTGAAGCCGAAGCAGAGTTCTCATCCACAAGAACAACCAGCTTTCCTTTTTCCCATGCCCCATTTCCATCTCCATTATAAGGCCGACCATAACTGTCTTTCCCATTGGCAATCATGTCCGTTCTTGGTTGTGAACGTCCTTCAGAATAAACAATCAGCTTATCCTCATCCAAAAACTCATCAGACATATATTTAGCGACATGCAAAAGCCCACCTCCGTTTCCTTGTAGGTCGAGAATTAAGTTCTTCATTCCCTCTTTTTTCAGTTCCGCAATGGCCTCATGAAGCTCGTCAGGAGTTGATCTTGAGAAACTGGTAATCTTAATGTAACCGGTTTTATCGCTAGCCATGAAGCTGCTCGCAACAGAAAACAAAGGAATTTTTGCTCGTTCGATGTCAAAGTTAATTAGGTCAGATTCACTTCTACGGTGAATACCCAATACAACCATTGAACCCTTATCTCCAAGCAGGCGCTCACGAACACCTGAATTTTTTAAACCAATTCCGGCTACAGATTCGCCGTCAATTTCGACGATCTTATCTCCGGCCTGAACACCAACGGCTTCGCATGGTCCTCCTTCAATCGTATTTACAACAATCAGGGTATCGTCCATGATTTGGAAACGAATTCCAACACCAACAAAACTTCCGTTGATCTTTTCATTTGATCGTTGGACTTCATCTTTAGGAATCAGATAGGTATGTGGATCGAGTTCCTTGAGCATTGCCACTATGGCCGCATCAGTTATCTCACCACCGTTAAACTCATCGACATAGTGCCTCTTCAAATGAGTAAATACTTCGTCAAATTTTTGCGTTGTTGATTGCTCTTCGGATTGCGCGAAAGAAAGTGTCGTTGCTAAAAGCAGTATGGCTAAAATGGATTGTCGCATAATTATTGTTTGTGTACTGTTATGATCTATACAATTTGATAACGTTTTTGTTCTACGAACCTTATGTTATAACGTTTTGATTCCGGTAACCTTATATATAAGATAAGTAAAAAAAGCTGTTTTGTGACAATTGGCCTCAAGAATTATGCCCATTTATGATAGACCGTTTATTTAAATGATGGGTGCTTTGAGTGAACGGTGAGCAAAATTCCTGAGAAATAGTATTTTAGGAGAAGAATCTCCGATATGCGTCGTTCATCCCTCATATTTCTTCTTTTTTTGACGCTTATACCAGCTTTGCAAGCTCAGAAATTACCCCTGGATTCGGTACTGAATTTAGCGCGTTCTAATGTTTATACTGATCCTGATTTTTCTGAAGAGATGTGCGAAGAATATATTCGGCGTGCAAAACCTGAGCGAAACCTGGTTGGATTAGGTAAAATTTACAAATTCAAAGGAGCCATGGCCTGGTCACGATACAACCTCAAATCGGCTTTAGAGAACTTCTTAATACAAGGAGAATATGCGCGAAAGAGCGGTCAACCGCTAGAAATTCTTTCCAGTTTAAATAATATTGGATTGGTTTATATCGAATTAGAGAGTTTCGATGAGGCGCTGGATAATCTGTATCAGGCTGAACAGTTTGAAGGCAATGATGAATACAATGACATGCAATCGGGGATTCAGACGAATATTGGTCTGGCTCATTCACGAATGGGAAATGATAGTTTGGCGTTGGTGCATTATTTCAGAGCTTATGATTTGTGTGATAGTGCAGTAAGTCCTGTAGGAATGGCCTTGATATTGAATAACATCGGATCTGAGTATATCGACCGGCAAGAGCACGAAAAGGCCGAGCCGTTTCTCAATGAATGCCTTCCGATTGCCGAACGATCTGACAATCCATACGCCTCAATAATGGCATATACAAATTTGGCAACGATCTATGTAGAATCCGACCGGACTGATCAGGCAATTAAATCGCTAAACGAAGTTCGGCGCCTTGCCTCCGAAACAGGTGGTGTTGGAGACGGAGCGAATGCGAATTTCCAAATCGGGAAGATTTACTTCGAGAATCTAAATAAACAACAACAAGGGCTAAAATTGATGATAGCGTCTTTGGCCGTAATGGATTCAATTGGAAACTATGATAAAGTAAGAGGTTGGACTCAAGAGTTAGGTGGATTTTATACGATAATTGGTGATTTCAAGAATGCGGCGGATTACTATAAGCAACACATTGATCTGGAGGATTCATTGGTCGATGTGGAAACGGCAAGGATATATGCGGAAATGGATATTGTCAACGAGGTTGAAAAAACGAAAATGGATCTGGCTGAAATGTCTGGCAGGCATGAAGAACAGAAAGATATCAATCAAAGACAAAACGTTATAAATCGATTCTTGATTGCGATCGCGATCGGGATCGCATTATTTTTTCTGCTGGTCTATTACAACTACAAGCAAAAGAAAAAGGCCAATGTTTTATTGGCGGACAAGAATAAAATAATTGAGCAAAAAAATCGGGAGGTTCGATCTTCTATTGTTTATGCCAAACGAATCCAATCTGCCATTTTACCGTCAGACTCTAATTTCAAACAAGGATTTCCGGAATCATTTATCATGTATAAACCAAAGGACATTGTAAGTGGTGACTTTTACTGGATGAGACGATCCGGCGGCTTAACTTTTTTTGCCGTCGGGGATTGTACGGGACACGGTGTCCCGGGTTCATTGGTGTCTGTGGTCTGCTCGAATGCGCTGGAAAGAGTAGTTCAGGTAATGGGCGTAAGGGATCCAGGGAAGATCCTGGATGAGGTGAACAAGGTGGTGGTTGAGCAATTTTCGCAAGCGGATGAGGATTTAAAAGATGGAATGGACATAGCACTCTGCGCAATTGACGGCAAAAATATTCAATTCTCAGGTGCAAACAATCCACTGTGGTATTTTGCTGATAATCAACTAAATGAACTTCAGGCAGACAGACAACCGATAGGTCGTTTTGAACACCGATTAAACTTTACTACGAAAAAACTTAACTTAAATACAGGAGACCGAATCTACATGTTCTCTGACGGTTACGCTGATCAATTCGGAGGCGCGAGAACAAAAAAAATGACGATTAAACGATTTCATGAAGTGCTTGTCAACTCTTGTAATTTGGGTATTACCGAACAAGGAGAGAAGTTAGAGGAGTTCTTTAACCAATGGAAGGGAGAGGTAGATCAAATCGATGACGTCTGCTTGGTTGGAATCCAGTTTTAATGTTTGGCTCG
The DNA here is from genome assembly GCA_964496525.1 of uncultured Flavobacteriales bacterium. Taxonomy (GTDB): domain Bacteria; phylum Bacteroidota; class Bacteroidia; order Flavobacteriales_D; family Crocinitomicaceae; genus JAKSBJ01. Next base: position 3,491 of record CAZCAD010000274.1, read on the forward strand.
AATCGAGCTTTTTCTTTTGATTTGACGTAGGAGATTCACGCGCACAAATAGAAAAAAAACTCTCCGACCCGCTAAATCGATGATGTCTGCCTGGTTGGCATTCAGTTCTAATTATTTCGGAAGTCCCTTTCCGGAAGATTGTTGCCAAGCCTGACCGGGTGCAAACCACCAAATCGAATTATCGCCGAGGAGAGCGACATAGCGCGTTCCTTCCGACTTTGAATAAGCATTGAAATCTTTGATTGAATATCCGGATGGTAAACCATCAACAGTGGACTTTTCCCACATTTGTTCGGGCGCAAACCACCAAATGGAGTTGTCGGCCAGCACAACAGTGTAGCGCGTAGAACCATCTTTGTGGGAATAACAAGCAAGAAACTTAATATCATATCCACTTGGTAATCCTTCAACCGAAGACTCTTGCCATGCCTGTCCGGGTGCGAACCACCAGATACTGTTGTCCTCCATGACCACTACATACCGACTTGCCAAGTCATTTCCCCTGAGATAAGAATCGAGCAGTTTTATTTCTTGTGCGTTCACCTGTAGTGAACCAAAAATCAGCCAGTAGAATAGAATTATTTTTTTCATAAGAACTTTATTTCAACAAAAACGAAAGTATGAAAAACAGAACGTACCAACAACCAATTTTATTTCGTTGAAATGAGTACCGCTATCAAGATTTAGTAATTTAGCGTAAAATTCGAGCTATGTCGAAGATCAATTGGACAGTCGTAAAAGAATATGAAGACATTACCTACCAAAAGTCGGGCGATGGTGTCTCACGTATCGCATTTAATCGCCCCGATATTAGAAATGCCTTCCGACCAAAAACGGTAACTGAGCTCTTTGAGGCTCTGGTGGATTCTCGCGAAGATACTTCAATCGGCGTTGTTCTTTTGTCAGGAGAAGGGCCGTCTTCCAAAGATGGAGTCTATTCCTTTTGTAGCGGCGGAGACCAAAATGCCCGTGGCGAACAAGGTTACGTTGACGATAACGGAATGCCACGTTTGAACATACTTGAAGTCCAGCGATTAATTCGCTTTATGCCCAAGGTTGTTATCGCTGTGGTTCCGGGCTGGGCAGTTGGAGGAGGCCATAGCTTGCATACAGTTTGTGACTTAACCCTGGCAAGTAAAGAACATGCGATTTTCAAGCAAACCGATGCCGATGTGACCAGCTTTGATGGTGGATATGGTTCGGCTTATCTAGCCAAAATGGTCGGGCAAAAAAAGGCAAGGGAAATCTTTTTTCTCGGGCGAAATTATTCGGCTCAAGATGCTGCGGATATGGGAATGGTCAATGCCGTTATTCCGCATAATGAATTGGAAGCTACGGCTTATCAATGGGCGCAAGAAATTCTTGAGAAATCTCCAACATCCATTAAGATGCTAAAATTTGCCATGAATCTGACCGATGATGGAATGGTAGGGCAACAGGTTTTTGCCGGTGAAGCAACACGCCTGGCATATATGACTGAAGAAGCAAAAGAAGGAAGAAATGCTTTTCTGGAAAAGCGTAAACCGAATTTCAAAAATATTAAATGGATACCTTAGGCGAAAATCTCAAATAACAATAATCAAATTCCAATGATTACTGATGATATTTGTTTTTTGGGACCTGCCTGCCGGTTTACCTGCCCTGCCTACCGGTCAGGCAGGTCGAAGGTTTACGTGCC
>CAZCAD010000275.1:0-5156 GCA_964496525.1 uncultured Flavobacteriales bacterium
AAATCATAAGAAAGTAGTCGAAATAACATATTAACTCTCAGTTCCCGCCGTTTCAATATACAAAACAGAAATGGGCGCGAAGGTGGTTAAGATAGAGAACAAAGTTCGGGGAGGGGATGTTACGAGATCATGGAAATTGCCATCAGAGGATTCTGATTTAAATCTTTCAGCTTACTTCTGTGCGGTCAATTGGAAAAAAGAGCATTTGTTTTTAGATCTGAATTCAGATGAAGACAGAGATCAATGCATCCAACTTATTCGTGATGCCGATATCTTAATCACAAATTTCAAAACCGGAGACGCCGCCAAATTCGGTTTGACTTATGAGAAAGTGAGAGAACTGAATACGAAAATAATATACGCTGCCTTGACGGGATTTGGTCCGGATAGTGATCGAATTGCCTACGATTTGGTTCTTCAGGCGGAGACAGGATTCATGTCCATCAACGGCACCGAAGATTCCGGGCCGATTAAAATGCCGGTCGCCTTTATCGATCTATTTGCCGCACATCAACTGAAAGAAGGTATCCTTATTGCCTTATTAAAACAAACCGATAATTCATCTGCGCTTCATGTGGAGGTGTCTCTTTATGAATCGGCACTTGCCTCATTGGCAAATCAAGCAACGAACTGGCTGATGACGAATGAGCTCCCGAAACGAATGGGCAGCACACATCCAAACATTGCACCTTATGGTGAACTCTTTGAAACAGAAGATAAAGAAGTGGTGACATTTGGTATTGGAAGCGATCAGCAATTTGTAAAATTGTGTGACGAACTTGGCTTATCCGAATTGAGTGACGATGATCGTTTTGGGACAAATTCGAAACGTGTTGAAAACAGACAGGCCTTAGAAGAACTTCTAAAGGATGCAGTCGCTAACAGGCTAAGCGAAGGATTGTTGAATCGGCTTATTCAGTTGAGAGTACCCGTAGCCAAGGTTAAAAATCTTCAGGAAGTATTTGAGGATGAGACGGCAAAAGAATTAGTGCTGGAAGAAGAGATCGAAGGTGTTAAAACCAAACGGGTTAAAACCACTGTATTTAAGATACGATCTTAACTTTTATTTTGGAATATTTTTTTATTCGCTCGGCAATAAAACGCATTAATAGCATCGTATCCTTATCTCCCAGCTTTCTGCCAAAGGAATAGTGCTTCCCGAAATGTTGGAATTGAATTGAATCCGTTCCGACAGTCCAATAAGCGTTTTCAAAAAAATAGTTGAAGGATGTTTTTTTTGTCTGAGTATGGTGGAAATCTCGAATGTTTTCAAAAAAGAAGCGATTGGATTTACCGTATGATAAAACGGATCTTTTTATGTGGATTGCTTCCCTGTCAATCTTAATCAATTCCATGCCAAATTTATACCAAAGCAATGCCCGAAGCGTTTTGTACTCGAAATAAGCCCAGAATCCTATGAATACAACCAGGTATATTTTTTGAGTTTGAAAATCTTCTTCCGTGAAATCAGCCGGTGCATTCAATAATTCAACACCGCTCGAAAGAACATAAATAAGGTAAATGCCGATAAAGCTGAAGCTGAGTACCCAGGCGAAAAGAAGAGTTTCTTTAAATCTCTGCTTGAGCGGGCTTATGATAATGGTGGTGTACTCCTTATGCTTTTCTGTGCTGATTCTATCTCCAATCAATTTAGCCACTTGATTCGCTTATTAGACATTATAACAACTGGATTCGTATGGCGAAAAATTCTTTTTTCATTACCCTTCGTTATTTCCTGTAACCGTAGCTATGGCTATGCTTTTCAGAAATGCCTTGGTTAATAAAAAAATAGTGATTTTCGCTTCTCATACAAATTCAGTTGTTATAATGTCTATTTATTTGATCTGATATAATTTGTAATTATCATACATGACAACGCAAACACGTTTGTTTTCAAGACCCGAATCTGAATCCAACGCTTTAAAATTAAAATCGTTCTGTACCAGGTTTAACCGATGCTCTCTTATTTTAAGTTCGAAATTTTTACCATACAAATAAACCGCACTTAAAAAATACATTCCAACATCAAAGCCCTGCGATGAATAAACGTTAGGATCAAGACCATATCTGTTTCTAAATGATTTTACGAAGTCAAGTCCTTTTCCTGCATTATAATCGACATATCGATAAGAGGAATAGTGTTGATACAGTTTATTTCTGTGCAAAATGTCCAGATCAGTGAACTTATTCCAATCTTCAAAGCCAAAGGCGATCACCTTTAGTTTTTTGGAATATGGATTCATGTTCACCACCTTGTTCAGTCGGTTCATTGCACCCGAAACAAATTTGATATCCTCAGAAGGAACAATAAAAAAGTTGGTGGTATCTTTTCTAATTCGGGCGTTCAAATCTCTACCTCCCGAACTGCCCAGATCCACTTCAATAATTCTTGAATTAAACGCTCCGGGTTTGGATTGAATTTTTAAATTAAAACGATCCCGAGCCCTCTCGTAAAGAGCTTTATCAGTGGTGCTATATGGCCTAATAATAAAGATATTGCAATGAGACTTCTCCGCTACCAAATAATCAATTGTCCCGTCCATTAAGGTCATATTTGAGGCAACGCTGCTAAAAACCAACGGATTCCTATGAAGAACTTTGGTTGGTGACTTGAATGGAAGAACGATTCTGATCCCTTTGCTTTTACACAGCTTTGTAGTATAAATCACGGTCCGTTCATACAGCGGTCCGAAAACCAAATCCATGTTTGTAAATTCGTCTTTCTTAAAAATTTCAGCAATTCGATTTGTGTCCTTTCGGCTGTCGTAAATGAATAAATTAATCTTGAGGCCTGCTTTTTTGAGTGAATCCGCCGCATACATAAATCCTTGATAAAAGGCGTAAGCAATCTTCGTTGTCTTGTCCAATTCTCTGATTTGACGCAACTTCAGTGATTTCGACATCTCCGCGTCATTTTTATGAAGCATAAATGGAAGCAAAAGTGCGATGTTATAAACCTCTTTATGCTCAGCTCCAAAATTGGCGACAACAACGGCCGTATCCGGTCGAATTTCGTTTATGTCCTTATCTATGATCAAATAGTTCACCCTCTTCAACGGAATTTTTAAAACATCACCTTTCTTAACTCGGCTGTTCTTAATTCCATTGAGTTTCATAATTGTGTCCTGAGGTACCATGTATCTTTTAGAAATGGAGTAAAGTGTCTCGTGGGCCAGAACATAGTGATCGATAACAGAATCCTTTAGCGAGACTCTGTACTCAACTGTGTTTTCAATCTGCGGATCGTCCGGAACATATTCGGTGGATTTTCCCGGAATCTTTAGTTTTTGACCAATGGATATTCCTTCACTGATTCCCGGATTTAATTTTTTCAAGTCGGCCACTGAACACCCATACTTCTTTGATATTCCATACAAGGTTTCTCCGGCTTGCACCTCGTGGCTCTGACTTTCATTCGCTGCTGAAGCAGGTATGGGTACATAGATTTTTTGCCCTATTTCCAGCTCGTTCGTCAATCCTTCATTCGCCGCAAGTATGTCGGCCACCTGAACATTATATAAAGTTTGGATACCATAAAGCGTATTTCCTTTTTCTACTATATGGATATAGCACTTTTTACCGTTCCGCATCTCTGTTGATACGCCCGCGGGTTGTGCCAGAGCCGTGCAGGTAAGTATTGATAAAATCAGTATGAAGACTATTCTCTTAAACATTCTATTCCCATTCTATGGTGGCGGGTGGCTTAGAGCTGATATCGTAAGTTACCCTGTTAATTCCTTTGACATTATTAATTATTTGGCTGGATATTTTGGCTAAAAAATCATACGGCAAATGACACCAATCTGCTGTCATTCCGTCCGTAGAGCTAACTGCTCTTAGGGCTACAGCTTGTTCGTAAGTTCGTTCATCTCCCATCACTCCAACGGACTGAATCGGCAATAAAACGGCCAGGGCCTGCCAAACATCGTCATACAATTCATGGTCCTTTAAACCTTGCACGAAGATATGATCTACTTCTTGCAAAATCCGTACCTTTTCCTCTGTTATATCTCCCAGAATCCTAATTCCAAGTCCCGGTCCCGGAAAGGGATGCCTTCCGATAATCCGCTCTGGAATTTCCAAAGCACGTCCCACCCGTCTCACTTCATCTTTGAATAGGGATCGAAGAGGTTCTACCACCTCCAATTTCATATAGTTAGGTAAACCTCCAACGTTGTGGTGCGATTTAATGGTCTCGGATGGACCACCGGTCGCCGAAACGGATTCGATCACATCCGGATAAATTGTCCCCTGACCAAGCCATTTAGCATTTTCAACTTTTTTTGATTCTTCGTCAAAAACTTCAATAAAAACACCACCTATGATTTTTCTCTTTTTCTCAGGATCGTTCTCTCCGACAAGGGCGCTGTAAAATTTTTGTTTGGCGTTGACTCCCTTTACATTGAGTCCCAATCCCTGATAGGACTGTAGAACGGAATCAAACTCATTTTTACGTAAAAGGCCATTGTCGACAAATATGCAGTGCAAATTCTGACCGATTGCATTATGAAGTAAAATGGCGGCTACAGTGGAGTCTACGCCTCCGGACAGGCCAAAAATAACTTTATCATCGCCAATTTTGGTTTTAAGTTCTTCAACAGTAACATCTACAAATGAATCAGGGGTCCAACTCTGACTACAGCCACATATTTCGACAACAAAGTTCTGAAGAATCTGTGCGCCATCTTTGGAATGATAAACTTCAGGATGGAACTGAATTCCAAACGTCTCTTCATTTTGAATATGAAATCCTGCAAACTTCACATCCGAAGTACTACAAATCAATTCGTAATTTTTCGGAATTTTTTTGATCGTATCAGCATGAGACATCCACACTTGAGAATTATGACTAACGCCTTGAAGTAGTGCCGAAGCTTCATCAATAAAATTTAAATTGGCTCTTCCGTATTCTCGATTATCGGAAGGCGTAACTTCGCCACCGTAATTATTGGCGAGATACTGGGCACCATAACAGACTCCCAAAAGAGGTACTTTGCCTTTATAAATGTTAAGGTTTGGATTTGGTGAGTTCTTATCTAAAACAGAAAAAGGACTACCGGACAAGATGACTCCTTTTGTAAATTCTGTCGGCTCCGGGGCCGTGTTCCAAGGATAAATTTCGCAATAAACGTTTAACTCACGCAGTCTTCTAGCTA
>CAZCAD010000276.1:0-5143 GCA_964496525.1 uncultured Flavobacteriales bacterium
CGTACTAATTTCGCCTGCCTGCCGGACAGGCTGGTTAAAAATACTCGCCATAGCTTTACTTCGGCTAGCTCAGCACAAGTGGCTATGCCTGCGTTTTTTGCCTCATTATTACACAAAATAATTGCGCCAATTCTGTACAGCTTATTTTATAACAGACCCTAATGTCATGTCAAGTGTTAAATGACGGGTAAGGCGATAATAGATTTTGGGTCAGATCAAGGCAAAAAATCTTTGCATAGCCACAGCTATGGAACGGTTTTTAACCGGCGGGCAGGCGCAGAGATGACACAAAATATATCTCTCCACTATTTTTTACGTAAGAAAAAATCGCCGCAATTTGATGCTGATAATAAGTTTATGGGGACTGCCAATCGTTATTTTGGCTCGCTATTTCCTCTATCTTTAATTCTCCTCAATGGTCAAAGACGTTATTGTCTTGGTACTTCCCGAGGACTTACTGTTTAAAGTTACCCGATAGTTCTTGTCAGCGGTTAATTCTCCAATGAAATATTCGCTTTGACCGGACTTACCTTTATGAAGGATTTTAAAATTTGATGGTTTATGCTTCAGAAAAAAGCTCTTCAAAATTTGCTCAGCCTGGGACTTAGAATAGAGGTTTTCTTTTTCACTGATTGACAGATCAATGTTATCTCCGAAGTAAGATGCAATCTTAGTCGCATTTCCTTTTTTAAAAGCGCTGACGATGATTGATTCAAATGTTTGCTGCGCAGCCTGAGCCGTTGGTTCGCGTTCGCAGCATCCCCCGAGATCGGTAGAGTTGACGGGAGGTTGTGGTTGGGCATTCGCTCCCAATCCGACAAATACAATAGCTATTAGAAGAGACTTCTTCATTGATTACAATTCAAATTTCTTTAATTAACTTCAATCATCCAAATCTAGCAATAATTAAGCCATAATTTTCAGTACAAAATGAAGATAAAGTTACTTCTGATCGGTAAAACATCCCAATCCTTTGTATTGGAGGGTGAAATGGAGTACCTGAAACGCCTGAAAAGATACGTAACTCTTGAAAAAATCGTAATTCCGGAATTGAAGAGTGCGGCTAAGATGAGCGTGGCTGATGTCAAAAAAGCTGAAGGGGAGCTTATCTTTAAGAATATCGATGCTGCTGAAATTGTGGTTCTCCTGGATGAAAGTGGTAAAGAATTGGCTTCAAGAGAGTTCGCTGATTGGATGCAAAAGCGAATGAATCAGGGACCCAAGTGCATAACCTTTGTTGTCGGAGGTGCGTATGGATTCTCAGAGGAGGTTTATAAAATCGCGTCGTATAAAATCGCTTTATCAAAAATGACATTTGGCCATCAAATGGTTAGAGTGATATTTTTAGAGCAGCTGTATCGCGCATTTACGATTTTAAAGAATGAGCCTTACCATCATGACTAAATGGTAAAATTAGACTGGACAGATTGGCTGTTTTGGATAGTATATCTAACTCTGATTACTTTGATCTTATATTTCTATAAGTCATCGAGAGAAGATCAAAAACTGTATAAATATTACCTGCCGGCTTTCTACTTAAAGATAGTTGGAGGTGTTGCTTTTGCCTTAATATATATCTACTACTACGGCTTCGGCGACACTTTTTTATATCATCGAGGGGCTATGGTTCTCTCAGATGTACTGGCGAATGATCCGGGCACCTATCTCAGTTTATTGCTCAGTGAAGGAAGGAATTTTGCTCCTGATTTGAGACAATACGCCGAGCAGATCCAGTATTCCGGAACTTACGAAGAGTGGTTCATGGTGAAAATACTCTCACCTATTGAGTTTATTTCCTTTAAGTCTTATTTGGTCGTAACCTTATTCACGTCCATTCTGTCTTTTTGGGGTGCCTGGAAATTATTTCGCGTATTCGCCGACATTCTGAAAACAAGAATATTTTTAGCCTTCTTCGCGGCCTTTCTGATTCCTTCAGTTGTGTTTTGGGGTGGGGGTGTCTTAAAAGATACGGTGACTCTGGCGACTCTTAACTATATTATTTATGTCTTGTATTTTTCATTTTTTAAAAAGAACTTCTCCTTCGTTGCATTGGCTAAAATCGTAGTGGCCGCATACGTAATAATTGGTTTGAAAGCGTACATCTTTATTGCCTTGATTCCGGGTCTTGTTTTTGCATTTTACTTACAATTTAGGAAGAGTATTGACTCTATTGTGATTCGCATAATTGTGGGTCCGATTTTATTTGCAGGTTTGACGATTGGTGCTTTTATGTTTCTCCAGAATGTTGCAACTCAAAGTGAAAAGTACGACGTAGAGAAGTTAGAAAGTCGGGTCGTTGGTTTCCACACCTGGCACCGTGATGTTGGTGGATCAACCTACGATCTTGGAGAAATTGAGTATACAACCGGCGGCGTGGCCAGCAAGATTCCGGCCGGACTTAACGTAACTTTTTTCCGACCCTATGTCTGGGAGGCAGGAAACCCCGTCGTTTTCATAAGTAGTCTCGAGAGCCTCTCATTCCTACTTTTATTTTTGTATGTTTTATATAAAACCAATCTGACGTTTTTCAAAAGATTAAGCACAGAACCGATACTCTATGGTTTGTTTTTTTATTGTCTGATCTTCGGATTCGCAATCGGATTTACATCCTATAATTTTGGAGCATTAATTCGATATAAAATCCCGATTTTCGCTTTAAGCGTGTTTATACTCTTCTACATAATCGATACAACTAAAGTTAAATCGACTGATAAAAAGCAACTGTCTCAGAAACCATCCTATCGAGGGAATAATAATTGATTAATTGTCTGTGAGCGCTTTGCACCATTCTTGCAGTCTCCCCTTGGTTCTCAAGTAATTGATGAATGGCCATTGCATATTCTGTTATGTCATAGGGTGCTACAAGAAGTCCTGTTTCATTATTAATCAGAAGTTCGTTAATAGCAGGTACGTCAAATCCAACAATGGGTGTTTTAGCTGCCATGGCCTCTAATACAACAACTCCAAATCCCTCTGCCACTGAAGGAATCAGTACAACTTCCGAATCAATCATGCGCCGATATGCCTCTGCCTGGTGTCCTAAAAATGAAACTTGATCGCCAAGATTTTTTTCGTCTACAAGATTCTTAAGTTCGCCATCCAGTTCGCCGCTTCCGATAATATCAAAATGAAAATCGACACCCATTTTTTTCAGTTCGGCGCAGGCTTCAATTGCATAACGGTGGCCTTTAAAAGCAGTTAACCTTCCCACCATAACCAATCTGGCAGTTTCGTTTTTTGGTTTGCTTCGCTCCGGGAAGTTGAAGTCAAACCCATGGTAGACCACGTCCAATTTATCCTTATTACAAATCCCAAGACCTATAAAGAGATTTTGAATCCCCTTGGAAACGGCGTAAGACTTAGTAATTTTTTTTTCGGACCACTTAGCTACTCTCCAATATTTGTTCTTTACCTTGAAAGATGGATCAAAGCCATGTTCATTGTTATAGGTTTCTTCATATCCGTGTTTCGTTGACACATGCTTAATTCTCTTGTTCAATAGCCTCTTCACGAGAGCGGCAAAAAAATCGGCGTGGAGTAAATGAGTGTGAATTATATCCGCATTAAGACTTTTTAATATTCGATTTAGTCGAAATACACCGCCAATTACCGCCCTGCCATAATAAACTATGTGCACATCCACATCTGAACTTCTCAGCTGATCAACAAATTCCTTTTCGGATCCCTTTCTACTTTTAGGAACGAGAGCAACAAAAGAAACGCTCACGTCTTCTTTTTTATTTAGGGCTGGTAGAAGGTCGAGCAGATATTTTTCGGATCCTGCCAGGCCTAGTATTATAGAACTATGAGCGATTTTCATCCTTTGTATTTCCTCATTGTTAATCTCTGCCTGGCCTTTTTCGGAAGTACGGCCTTGACGAACTTAATCAAATAAAGGTTTAGTGAACGAAAGAAATAGCTGAGGCGGAGTCCGACTTTGTTCATTCCTTTTTCATAGCTGCAGGATATCTTCCTCCTTTCGGAATGAGTCTTCGTAATTCTTTTTTCCGAAACACCTCCGGCTTTGAGAACCGCAATAGGTTCATCAATATAATCGAATTTAGATTCAGCTTTGTAAAGACAGTAGATGAAATTGTAATCTGAAGCAAGTTCATAATCTAGGTTAAAAGGATGTTCTTTCATCAGCTGAGTTTTCACAAACATCCCCTGATGGCTAAAGATCATTCCGTATCGTAAATTCGAAAGTGCTGATGGAATATGCAAGCGCTGGAAATAGCCATAGTCTGCCCGATGATTTCCATATACCAAGTCTGCAGTTTGTTCTTGTCGAAAAATGTTAGCTATTGTTTCTTTTGAAAACAACTGATCACCAACGTTTAGAAAATATATCCAATCGCCCGTGACAAGACTGATTCCCTTGTTCATCGCATCATAAATACCTGTATCCTCTTCAGAAATAATTTTGAAGGTTTGGTCTTCGTATTGATGAATGATCTGCATCGTTCTATCGGTACTCTTTCCATCGATGATAATATACTCAATCGCCACGTAGGTTTGACTTAGGACAGACTTGATTGTTTCTTCAATGCCATTTTCGCCGTTGTAGACAACGGTAATTATTGATATTAATGGTTCATTAGCCATAACCTCAAATCAAAGCTCAAAGGCTTTGGTATAATTCCCTCATCTTTTCAGTAGCACCGGTATTAACCAATCTTTCCCTCATTGTGGCCGTATGAGCAGAGTTTGACAGTCTGAAGTCATCGTCTGACCACAGTTTTTCAATTAATTGGCCCATTTCTTTAACATTGAATGGATCAAACAGGTAATTCTCATTTCCAATCGTTTCAGGTAAAGATGTCACGTTCGAACATATTACTGGGATTCCCATCATGATGCTTTCTATTAATGGTAAGCTTCCTGCTTCATATAATGTAGGAATTACCACTCCGACGCAATTTTGGTATAGACTATATAAGGTTATTTCATCCACGATGCCTGTAAACTTGACCTGATTTTCAAGCTGCAAATCGGAAGTCTTATTTTTAATGATTGAGAAATGATCGTTTTGATGACCAACGCAAACAAGGTTTACTTTGATATTTTTAGATTCCTTCAAGAGTGCGAGGGATTCCAATAATCGTTCGTGATTTTTGTGCGGCCAGGTATTCGCCGGGCACAA
>CAZCAD010000277.1:0-5114 GCA_964496525.1 uncultured Flavobacteriales bacterium
AGGTGACTGTAGCTCATTATCCCTGTTCCAACGGAAATAGATTGAACCACCATCCGGAGACCAATGAATGTTAAATGGCTGGTGACCAATAAATTCGTTTCCCGCCATTATTTTTTTTAGTTCAAGACTTGATGTTTGTGCGAAAGCGGGTGACATAAATGCCGCCACATAAAACATAAATAATGAATGTTTCATTATACAATCTTTTGCCGATTTGTGAAATTCAAAAATCGTTTAAGGTGAATAAAGATAATTTTTTTGAATTGATCAAGCGAATATCTAAGCGCAAGATGGCTGATAGCTTATGATTCGGAAAATTAGAAGAGGATGATAGAGTGTGATAAAAAAATGTGTTATTAATTATGCGCGCATAATAATTTTTACTATCTTTGCACTAAGATACTGAATTATGATCATTAAGCAAATACTACGCTTGATTTTCAACAATTTCCAAACGAATTGTTCAGGTCTTCTAGAAAATTTAGAACACGAAATGAATAAAGAGCAACTATTCGAATTTCACATAAGAAATAACTGGTTTAAGATTTCCAGATATTATAATCAAATCGCAGCTGAACATAAGATGTCATTTTCCTGGGGTTTTATTCTTCTGAATGTTGAAAGGGAAGGAACACCAAGTACTTCTCTTGGTCCAAAGATGGGGATGGAACCGACGAGTTTATCAAGAACTTTAAAGAATATGGAGGATAAAGGACTTATATACAGAAAGCAAGATGATTTTGACAAAAGAAAATCTTTGGTTTATTTGACTGATGAGGGAGTTGAGTCGAGAAGAGTTGCAAGAAACGTTGTGCTGAAGTTTAATGAGCAACTGTATAAACAATTGCCTAAGACAAAAGTGAGAGCATTCTTTGATGTAATGGAGCGGCTGGATGGAATATTAAACGGACTGTTGGAAGAACAAAAATGATATGAGAAGGAATATTAAACATGTTTCAGTTTTAGGCTCAGGAGTTATGGGTTCAGCGATTGCTTGCCATTTGGCAAACATTGGTTGCAAGGTACTTCTTCTCGATATGGTTCCTAAAGAATTGAATGATACTGAAGAAAAATCAGGATTGTCTCTTGAGGATAAATCGGTCAGAAACAGATTAGTGAACGACTTCTTAAAAGTGTCTCTAAAATCAAAACCGTCACCAATTTATAAACAGGAGTTTGCATCAAGAATTTCAGTAGGAAATTTTGACGACGATTTTGAAAAAGTTGCAGAATCAGATTGGATCATCGAGGTTGTAGTTGAGCGACTGGATATTAAACAAATCATACTTGAAAAGGCCGATAAATATCGAAAGGCGGGTACGCTGATATCTTCAAACACTTCCGGAATCCCAATACATATGATGTTGGATGGTCGATCTGAAGATTTTCAAAAGTACTTTTGTGGCACGCACTTCTTTAATCCGCCACGGTACTTAAGACTTTTAGAGATTATTTCAACGCCAAAAACAGATCCTGCGGTAATCGATTTTTTTATGGATTATGGAGCTCGATTTCTTGGAAAGAAAACAGTCCTCTGTAAGGATACCCCTGCTTTTATCGCAAATAGAGTAGGAGTTTATTCGATTATGTCCCTTTTCCATGTTGTAGAAGAAATGGATTTGACGATTGAAGAGGTTGATAAATTAACCGGTCCTGTTTTAGGCCGGCCAAAATCAGCCACTTTTAGGACATGTGATGTTGTTGGGCTTGATACGCTGGCACATGTCGCCAATGGCGTATCTGATAACTGCCCCAACGATGAGGAGAAAGATCAGTTTCGACTTCCGGGATATCTCAGCAAGATGCTCGAAAATGGTTGGCTCGGTGCAAAGGCTAATCAGGGTTTCTATAAGAAAGTAGTTGAAGATGGAAACAAAGAAATTCTGACACTCGATCTCAAGACGATGGAGTATCGCTCTAAAGAAAGGGCAGATTTTCCGATTCTCGCTTTGACGAAAGAAGTAGATGACCTGAGAGAAAGAACGAAAATGCTCTTCTTTGCTCAGGATAAGGCCGGAGAATTTTTCAGAAAGTGTTTTTCGGGATTATTCTCCTATGTATCTCATCGAATTCCTGAAATCTCAGATGAAATCTACAAGATGGATGATGCATTAAAAGCCGGTTTTGGCTGGGAACTCGGTCCATTTGAATCTTGGGATGCTGTTGGAATTGAGAAGGCAATAGAAATTATGAAAGCCGAGGGAAAGACTCCCGCAGAATGGATTACAAAAATGTTAGCCGACGGTGTTAATTCCTTCTACAAAATAGAAGATGGTTTAAAAATGTATTACGATCAACAAAGTGGCGATTACAAAGTTATACCGGGTACTGAGGAGATGCTTTACCTTGATAATCTGAGAGACAGCAACACTGTTTGGGAGAATAATGATTGTTATATTATTGATCTCGGAGATGGTATTTTAAATCTGGAGTTCCATACGAAGATGAATACCATTGGTGGTGGAGTTTTACAGGGAATACAAAAAGGGATTGAGCTGGCTGAGACAGAATACAGTGGCCTGGTCATATCGAATACCGGTCAAAATTTCTCAGCAGGAGCAAATGTCGGACTCATCTTTATGATGGCGGTTGAGCAGGAATATGATGAATTGAATTTTGCCATCAAACAATTCCAGGATACCATGATGCGAATTCGATATTCGTCTTGTCCTGTTGTAGTTGCGCCTCATAATATGGCTTTAGGCGGTGGATGTGAAATGTCGATGCATGCTGATAAAGTTGTTGCACACGCAGAATTGTACATGGGCTTAGTTGAATTTGGAGTTGGCTTAATTCCCGGTGGCGGAGGAACGAAAGAGTTCGCGAAACGGCTTTCCGATAACCTAAAGGACGGAGACGTAAGAATCAATAGATTTCGTGATAGTTTCCTGACGATTGGCCAGGCGAAAGTTTCTATGTCGGCCTATGAGGCCTTCGATTTGGGATATCTGAGACATGGAGTTGATGAAGTTGTAATTGACAGAGATTATCAGCTGACGAGAGCAAAAGAGGCCTGTTTGGCCTTGTATGATTCCGGTTATACTCAACCTGCAAAAGAAAAGAACATTACTGTTCTCGGACAAGAAGGACTCGGTATTGTCTATGTCGGAGCCGATACTATGGAACACGGAAAGTTTATTTCAGAACACGACGCATATATATCTGAAAAACTTGGATTTGTCCTTGCAGGAGGAGATTTGTCTGAGGTTACTGAAGTGGATGAGCAGTACTTGCTTGATCTTGAGCGAAAGGCGTTCTTGGATCTATGCACGAAGAAAAAGACGCTGGAAAGAATTCAGTCGATTGTGACGAAGGGAAAGATATTGAGGAATTGATGGAAGAGAGAAGTAGAAAGTAGAAAGTAGAAAGTAGAAAGTAGAAAGTAGAAAGTGGAAAGTGGAAAGTGGAAAGTGGAAAGTAGAAAGTAGAAAGTAGAAAGTGGAAAGTAAAAAGTAAAAAGTAAAAGAGGATGCATAATTATAGAGAGTTGAATGTTTGGATGAAGGCGATGGATTTGGTTGAATCTGTTTACATTTTGAGCGCGGACTTACCAGACAGCGAAAAGTATAATTTTCGATCGCAAATAACAAGGAGTGCTTTATCTATTCCTTCCAATCTTGCTGAAGGAGCTGGTCGAAGTACAAACAAAGATTTTAGTCGATTTGTCGATATGGCTATTGGTTCCTGCTTTGAACTCGAAACACAACTACTTTTAGTTCATAGAATTTTTGAAATAAACACCGATAGGATTGTTGAGGAAGTAAAAGAGGTTCAGAAGATGAGCTGTTCTCTGAGAAAATCCTTAAAAAATGATATTCAGAAAGTACTTTCTACTTGATACTTATATTAGGAAAAAATGAAAACAGCATACATAGTCAAAGCCTACAGAACCGCAGTCGGAAAAGCAAACCGTGGAGGATTTCGATTTTCGAGACCGGATGATCTGGCAGCGGATGTAATTCGAAAAATTATGAGTGAGGTGCCTGAATTGAATTCTGACCTGATAGATGATGTAATTGTCGGAAACGCTATGCCTGAAGCCGAGCAAGGCTTGAACGTCGGGCGATTCATTTCCTTAATGGGATTAGACACCGAGAAAGTTCCTGGGATGACCGTAAACAGGTATTGCTCATCAGGGCTGGAAACAATGGCTATTGCAACGGCCAAAATTCAATCCGGAATGGCTGATATTCTGATAGCCGGTGGATCTGAATCCATGTCTGCAATAGCTATGGGAGGCTGGCGACTTGTGCCCAACGCAAAAGTGAGTAAAGAACATGCCGATTGGTATTGGGGGATGGGAAACACGGCAGAAGCAGTTGCTGAACAATATAAAGTCAGTCGGGAAGATCAGGATGAGTTCGCTTATAATTCTCACATGAAGGCACTGGCGGCACAAGCCGACGGAAAATTTACCGATGATATAGTACCAATTAATGTAGAAGAGATTTACCTCGATGAGAACGGAAAAAGAGCGGAGAAAACGAATGTAATTGAGCACGATGAAGGCCCCAGAAAGGGAACCACTATGGAGGCCCTGGCCAACTTGAAGCCGGTCTTCATGAATGGCGGCACCGTGACTGCGGGAAATGCATCGCAAATGTCTGATGGGGCGGCTTTCTGCTTAATTATGTCCGAAGAGATGATGAAACAATTGAATCTGGAACCGATTGCCAGATTGGTTTCTTATAAAGTGGTTGGTGTTGAGCCGAGAATTATGGGTATCGGACCGGTCAACGCGATTCCGGGAGCAATGGAGATGGCAGGCTTAAAAATGAATGACATTAATCTTGTAGAACTGAACGAGGCCTTTGCCTCGCAATCTTTGGCCGTGATTAGAGAAACGGGACTAAATCCTGAAATCGTGAATGTGAATGGGGGTGCAATTGCACTGGGTCATCCATTGGGATGTACAGGAGCAAAACTTTCAGTTCAGATTATGAATGAACTAAAAAGAAGAAATGAAAAGTATGGGATCGTCACAATGTGTGTCGGAACAGGGCAGGGAGCTGCCGGTGTTTTAGAGATGATGTGATTATTTAGAGCCTAGACCCTAGAGCTGATAACTGATAACTGATAACTGATAACTGATAACTGATAACTGATAACTGATA
>CAZCAD010000278.1:0-5113 GCA_964496525.1 uncultured Flavobacteriales bacterium
CGGATTCAGGTCCATGAACCCACATATGGCTGCAGATAATACAACGATGTATTTCGCTTCAGATCGCCCGGGTGGTGAGGGTGGAATGGATATTTGGATGACAACCATTGGACCAACCGGAGCAACGACTCCTGCACAAAATATCGGTAGCATGGTAAACACAGCCGAGGAGGAAATTACTCCTTTTTACCATTCAAACACAAAGACACTTTACTTTTCTTCTGGTGGTCACATTGGATTTGGAGGGAAGGATATTTTTGCTTCTAAATGGAATCCGGACTCAGATTGGTTTGGAGCATCTGTGAATATGGGAGCACCAATAAATTCGAGCAGGGATGATACTTATTTTGTCATGGATGATGATCTGCGACAGGGATTTGTTACATCTGATCGCCAATCGTGCGAAGACTGTGATTCAATCTATAACCTAAGTATTCATTGTAACAAGATCTACGAAATTCAGCGTCCGGAAATGAAATTTAAGATTAGCGGTTATGTCTATGACGTTGCTACAAATGAAATTATTCCGGGTGCCACCGTTGCATTTAAAGATGTTAGCTATCAATGGGATCATTTTGATTTAACTGCAGATGAAAATGGATACTATGAGCATGAGCTAATTTCAAATTTGGAACTATTTATGAGAGCGTCGAAAACAGACTATTTCGCTGATAAAGCACTCGTTTACACACTGGGACAGACAGAATCCGTTGACTTTACACAAGACTTTTATCTTGAAAAAATACCAAAAGGCGAAATTACCATTGAGGGTATTGAGTATGATTTCAATAAGGCCACACTCAGACCGATTTCGATTGAAATTTTAAAGACCCTGATCGAATTCCTTGAATTGAATAATAACTTAAAAATCGAAATCCGATCTCATACGGATTGGAGAGGATCGGATAGCTATAATCTGGATCTTTCAGATCGACGTGCAAAAAGTGTAGTAGACTATCTCGTAGATAACGGTATACCAAGAGAAAGATTAGTAGCAAAAGGATACGGGGAAACAAAACCAGCAGAAGTGCCTGATGGGGATGGAAACATTGTCACCTTGACCAGAGAGTATATAGGCTCTCAGCCGGGTGAACAGAAGCAGGATGAACTTCACCAAAGAAATAGAAGGACAGCCTTCTTTGTATTGGAACAGAATTAACGTACTCTGCTATGGACGGTCAGTTATTTACTAACGGAAAGACAGGAATCTTTGCGATACTCTTCGCGATTATTTTGAATTGCCTCTCTTCAAATGTAAATGCACAACAGGATTCCATCTTTTGGTGCACCGGACGTATCCTCAGCTGAAGGAGAGTCCCCAATTCAACTTAGACTTCTTTCATACGGTTCGGCTACTACAGTTACCATCACACAACCGGCTAATGGTGCTTTCGCACCCATTGTTGTTCCATTGGGAGCTAATGCTGAGGCCATAGTAGATTTAACTCCATTTATTGCCGATATTGAAAGTTCCGGTGCAGACCTGATTGATGACACAGGACTTAGAATTACAACAACCGGAGAACTGATTAGTGTATTTTATGAGATACAAGCTGCCGCTAGCAAAGAGACCTTTTCTTTAAAAGGAAATAAGGCAATGGGAACTAACTTCTATACTCCTTATCAGGAAAATTGGGATAACTCGGTGGTCGCACCTGCTACTTACAGCTCATTCGAGATCGTTGCTACGCAAGATGCTACGACAGTCTTAATTTCACCTAAGACTGACATTGTAGGGCATCTGGTTGGGACTACCTACTCCATTACACTTAACGAAGGTGAATCTTACAGCGGTAGAGATATGAATATAACGGCGGCGAGCTCGCTATCCGGTTCAATTATTTCTTCAGATCAACCTATTTCCGTGACCGTTTTTCAAGGAGCACTTGACTCGTCAACGTGCACCTCAACTTATGGAGACCAAATAACACCAACTGATTATTTAGGCAATGATTACATTGTTCATCTGGGACAGATTGGAGATAGAATTACCATTCTTGCGACACAAAATTCAACCTCAATAACAATTGAGGATGGCACAACAACTACTTCAACGCTCATCAATTGGGGAGAGACTTGGGAGTATTATCTTTTAGATACATTCAATTATGTTCAGTGTGCAAAACCTGTGTATATTCTTCATTCATCGGGTTTTGGGTGCAACTTATCCGGAGCACAGATGCCGGGACTTTTTTGTGCCGGAAAATACGAGCAGGCGTTTACGCGATCTTCAACCGATTCCCTGGGATTAATGCTTTATACCAGAGCGGGCTTTGAAGATGACTTCTTACTTAATGGCAGCTCTACCCTAATTACTGCATCGGACTTTACAGTCGTTCCGGGCACGGCGGGTGAATTTGTTTCGGCCTTGATTTATTATAATACAAGCGACATACCTGTTGATTCTTATAACCTTGTTACAAACTCTGAAGATATTTTTGGATTGGGAGTTCTTCATGGCTTAAGTACAACCGATGCCACTTATGCTTATTTATCTGAGTTTGCATCTTATCCATTCGTTGATGCCGGAATTACCATCGACACCACTTGTGCAAATGTGCCTTACCCTGTTACCGGACTGGTTGGCGGCGGGTCAGTTACAGGAGTTTGGAGTCATACAGGATTTGGATCGTTTGCATTAGCAACCAATGTACTCAATAACACATACAATCCTTCTTCAATTGATACCTTGGTCGATCCCATTGAACTCATTCTTACTTCAACAGGACCTTGTCCGGTACAAAAAGACACGATATTGCTTTATGTAACGCCTGCGCCTATCGTAAATGCCGGTGCAGATCAAACGGTTTGTGCCAATAACTCAGTTATTTCACTTGCCGGAACAGTTATCGGAGGAGACACAACAGGAACTTGGACCACACTTGGATCGGGAACATTTGCACCACATCCCGATACATTAGATGGTACTTATACACCGTCATCTGCAGACATTAGCGCCGGAACGGTCACCTTGGTTTTGACATCAAGTGGCGCTCCGAGTTGTAATAATGAAACCGACACAATGATTGTGACAATTACACCGGCACCTGTTGTCGATGCCGGACCGGATACAATAATGGTTTGTGAAAATAATGCAGTGATTACACTAACAGGAAGCGTTACCGGAGGTTCTACGACCGGCAAATGGACGACTTCAGGTAATGGTGCCTTTAGTCCGGATAACCTGAGTTTGAGTTGCATCTATACACCAACACCAACGGATTTATCCTCCGGAGAAATTATTTTGTATTTGGAAAGTACCAGTAATGGTAACTGCAATTCTGAAATAGATAGCATAATTGTGATTTTTACGCCGGGACCTGTTG
This sequence comes from uncultured Flavobacteriales bacterium, assembly GCA_964496525.1. Lineage (GTDB taxonomy): Bacteria > Bacteroidota > Bacteroidia > Flavobacteriales_D > Crocinitomicaceae > JAKSBJ01. The sequence goes on from CAZCAD010000278.1 coordinate 3,327, forward strand.
TTAATGCGGGACCTGATTTGATCGCTTGTAATAATAATCCAAATGTTATATTGGCCGGTACAGTTTCAGGAGCGACTACTACCGGAATTTGGTCCGGAGGAGCAGGTACTTATACGCCTTCAAATACTGACCTTGGCGCAACCTACGGTGCTACAAGTGCTGAAATCGCCAGCGGTTCGATTCTCTTAACCCTAACTTCAACGGCCAATGGCACCTGTAACGCAGAGATAGATCAAGTTCTCATCACATTTGTAGCCCCTCCTTTCGCAAACTTTAACTTCACAGAAGTATGTCAAAATGAAAATAGCGTCTTCACCGATTTCTCACTAAACGGTTTTGGTGCAATTAACTCCTGGCAATGGGATTTTGGAGATGGAAACACAAGTACACTTGAGGATCCGATTTACGTTTATGATACAGCAGGAGTTTATAACGTAGAACTAATCGTGACTTCCGATGCCGGCTGTTCTGACACCACAGTTTTAGTAGTGGAAGTGTATGAAATACCTATTGCCGAATTTACGTTCAGCTCAGACTGTGACAACAATCTGCTAATCATCGATTTCTTCGACGCTTCTGTAACCGTCTCAGATACTTTAAATTATTGGTATTATGACTTTGGTGGATTGGGGAGTCAGGCGGCTGAGGATCCAACACAATTATTTACCGGAACCGGAAACTTTACCATCACACATATTGTTACAACTGAAAATGGCTGCTCCGATACCATTATCAAAGTAATCACTGTGACCGACAAGCCACAGGCCGGATTCTATTACAATAGCTCCAATGGACTCAACGTTGGTGCACAATTCACATTTATTGATACCTCCAGTAATTCGGTTAGCTGGTACTGGGAATTCGGAAATGGAGATAATTCGACAAATCAGGATCCTACAACCGTTTATTTTCAAAACGGAACCTACACGATTACACAGTGGGTCTATGGCGGATTGGGTTGTGTAGATAGTGTCAGTATTATTATCACCATTAACAGCATTACGAACAACCTTGAGAAACTGATCCCGAATGCCATCTCACCAAACGGTGATGGAAGAAACGATGTATGGAAATTGAACTTTATTCAATTCGTCAACCCTCAAGCTGATATAGTCGTCTTTAATAGGTGGGGGCAAACCCTGTATCAGTCAATTGGTTACAGCGATCCATGGGACGGAACTTACAGAGGAACACCGGTCCCTGAAGGAACTTACTATTATATTATCAAAATAAGTGATACGGAGATATACGAAGGAACCATTTTAGTACTTACTGATCAATAATGAAGAGGATTGTAGTCATATTAGCCCTGATTTTCATTGCACCGGCTGCATGGTCGCAACAGCAATTTGTCTTCACAAATTATTTACTGAATGAGTACTATTATAATCCTGCCCTTGCCGGAAGCGAAGACATACATCGTGCAAATATTGGTTATAGACGTCAATGGACAGGGTTTGATGGAGCACCCCAAACTTTATATGCCAACTTCTATGGTTCAGCTAAAAACTTGAGTCTCCTTAATATCGGACAGAACAGGATTGGTTCAAAATGTAAATATTCATTTGAACTACGCCTATCACCTGAAAATCACCGACTCTTTACGCCTGGGATTTGGAGTCAGACCGGGCTTTTTGCAATACAATATCAAACTATATGATGCGCAATTAGCCGACGCAGGAGATGATATTCTTACCGGAAACGTTTTATCGACAAACGCAATAGACCTTGGTGCCGGTCTTTATATATATCACAAGAAATTCTACCTCTCTGTATCAATGAGGCAC
>CAZCAD010000279.1:0-5103 GCA_964496525.1 uncultured Flavobacteriales bacterium
ACCCAGGACCCTCTCCTTAAAAGGGAGAGGCTCTACCAACTGAGCTATCAGATCGACCTAATTTTGTGGGTGCAAATATAGGCTGTTTATTTTATTCTGCAAAAATCAGGAAGTTTTTTTTAGCGTCGTAAAAGCCTTCACTTTTTCTGGGTATTTTAGCCCCATGAACATCTTCATTATCGGCTTTATGGCTTCCGGAAAATCAAGTGTCGGACGAAGGCTGGCGTCTCAACTGGATTTTGATTTTATCGATTCCGATGCCGAGATTGAAAAGCAGTGCGGGAAAAATATTTCCGAAATATTTGAGCAGGATGGTGAGGTGGCTTTTCGAGAAATGGAAACGAAATTTTTGTTCGAACTTGAAACAGAAAATACGGTTATAAGTTTAGGAGGGGGAACACCATGCAGCAAACAGAATTTGGAGCTCATCCAATCACGGGGTAGGACCGTTTACTTAACTCTTCCGGCAAAGGCCATTGTTGATCGATTGAACAAGTCTAAAAATCGTCGTCCCTTGCTCGAGGGGTTTCGCGATAAGCCCGATGAACTCCTTTCCTATGTTCAGTCAAAACTGGCGGAACGAGAAGAGTATTATCTACAGGCCGATATCCACCTCGATGCCTTAAGTATCGATGCCGAAAAATTAAGCCGGATTGCTCAGCTAATTCAGTTGCCCTAATAAACTCTTGAATTTTATTTGGTCGATTGTACTTTCGGGCTTGCGATGCCTGGGAATTACCAGACACTAATTTAGCCAGGTAAAGCAAATAATGCCTCCCTCTCGTCCGAAAAAGAGAATCTCTACTTGCATAAACAGCTATCCCTGGTAGAAGTGATCTCTGAAATTCTCGTACGATTTTCCCCAATAATATAGGTAATCGAGAATTCCCCTTTGTCATTGTAACCGGTCAATATATAATAAGGATTTGGCTGTAAGCGTGGCTTAGATTCAGAAACATAAACCTTTACTCCCTGATGAAACAATAAAACATCATCCTGCGACAGTGAAAGGCAATCCATTTGACAGGCAGCTTTCTCCAATATTCTAAATTCCTGCGATTCGATAATCTCAATTACTTCTTCAAGAGGAAGTTTTACGGTGGTTTTATTGTCGTTGGACAGTGTGGTTTTACAATTATTATCACCAAAAGAAAAACCAATCACTTCCGTTAAGCTATCTCCAAGGGCATAGCGAATAGTCAAATCTCTCTGTTCTTTGTATCCGGAAAAATGATATTCTTTTGGTTCTATATGCGTATTGCTCAGTGTAAAATCTACGTCTCCTTCTTCATTCAGTAAGCGATAAATATCACTATTGTTCACTCCTTGACAACTCATTAAAAATCGAATACTGTCTCCAATAATAATCTCTTTTTCAGCCAGCATGTTTTTGACCCGATTCTCCGGAAGCCAGGCACAACCTCTGTTACCGAAGATCATGTACGTAAAAATACAGCCGATTGCCAATCCAAGGAGGTAGTATTTTATTCTGTTTCTGAGCTTATCCATAGAAGCGGCGCAAAGCTACTATTTTTCTTTGCTTCACCGCCATCGAATGAGTTGCGAGAGTGATAGAAGCGGCACCCCACGCCATTGGCGTGGGTACAGTGGATAGCCTGCCTTTGCCGGTTTACCTGCCGAAGGTATGGCAGGCAGGCACGACCCTGACCGATCCGCCTTCCGCGTGTCGCCATAGCTTTAGCGGAGGCGCAAGGCGGAGAGCGTCAGGGGCTCGCCCAAAAACAACTTAAACATCCACCAATAACTAATAACTAATATTAAATTTGCCACAGTGAGTACAAAACCATCCATATTAAAAGGTACGCGGGACTTTTTACCTGAAACAATGGTCAGGCGAAACTATATTTTCGACACCATTCGTTCTGTATTTGAGAAGTATGGTTTTTTACCGATAGAAACGCCCTGTATTGAAAAAACCGAAACGCTATTAGGCAAATACGGTGAAGAAGGTGATCGGCTAATTTTTCGCCTGCTCAAATCAGGAGAGGCTGTAAAAAGTGCAGATATTGAAGCCCTGAATTCCCAGAATTACGCACGTTTCGCAAATTCAGTTACCGACAAGGCATTGCGATACGACTTAACCGTGCCCTTTGCTCGTTTTGTTGTACAACATCAGAACGATATTTCCTTTCCGTTTAAACGATACCAGATTCAACCGGTATGGAGAGCAGATCGACCTCAGAAGGGACGATACCGCGAATTTTATCAATGTGATTGCGATGCGATAGGAAGTGATTCTTTATTATACGAAGTTGAGCTGGTGCAGATTTTTGATGAGGTTTTATCTAACCTTGGTTTGAAAGATTTCACTGTTAAAATCAATAACAGAAAAATATTGAGTGGTATCGCCGAAGTGTGCGGTGAGCAGGAAAAGATTGTAGATATAACTGTTGCAATTGATAAGCTTGAAAAAATTGGCAAGAAGGGAGTTATGGCAGAACTCCATGAAAGAGGTATATCCAGCGATGCTATTGAGCGTATGTTGCCATTATTCGAATTAACCGGAAGTAATTCTGAAAAGATTTTGACTTTAGCACAATTCCTTTCATCATCGGAAATTGGCCAAAAAGGATTAGAGGAATTAAGTTTTGTTTTGGATCAGGTTGAGGATTTGGGAGTTAAAAATGCCAGGATAGAATTTGAAGTGACCCTTGCCAGGGGGTTGAATTATTACACAGGAGCAATCTTTGAAGTTTTGGCGAACAAGGTTGAAATTGGAAGTATTTGTGGAGGAGGTCGTTACGCTGATTTAACTTCTTTATTCGGATTAAATGACATGTCGGGAGTCGGAATTTCATTTGGTGCTGATCGCATCTATGACGTGATGAGCGAGCTAAATTTATTTGAGGATTCTACGCTTACGAATACTGAATATTTACTGCTAAATTTTGGAGAGGCTGAACAAGCCCACTCAATGAGGGTCGCTAAACAGCTCAGAGAAGCCGGACGATCGTGCGAAGTTTATCCGACCGCTGCCAAGATGAAAAAGCAGATGAAATATGCAGATGACAGAAGAATTCCTTTTGTCATCATGTTGGGTTCAAATGAAATTGAATCGGGGCAAATTACGTATAAAAACATGGACAGCGGTGAACAAAAAACTGCGAGTCTGGAAGAACTATTGAATACCACATAAATGGAAGTTCATCATATTAATAAAGAGTATATAGGAATATCCGAAGTCGCGGAAATAATGCAGTCGGGCAGGATGTCGCAATTGTCGGATGAGGCCAAAGAAAAGATCACAAAATGCCGCGACTATCTTGATACGAAGATGAAAGAGGACGGTGTTGTATTTTATGGAATTAATACCGGCTTCGGCGCTTTGCATAATACCGTGATTTCTGATGATGAGTTAAGTCAACTTCAACGAAACCTGATGCTGTCGCATGCATGCGGAGTGGGGGATGAGGTTCCGATGGAGATTGTAAAAATCATGCTGTTTTTAAAGGTGCAGGGACTTTCTTATGGCCATTCGGGCGTTCAACTTGCAACTGCGGAGCGCCTTTTGGATTTTTATAACAATGATATTATTCCGATTGTCTATCAGCAAGGATCATTGGGAGCCTCAGGCGATCTTTCGTCCTTGGCGCATTTGGCATTACCCTTATTGGGCGAGGGCGAGGTGTATTTTCGGGGAGTCAGAATTGATTCATCTGAAATGTTGAAAGAGATGGATTGGGAACCTTTGACTTTAAAATCCAAGGAAGGGCTCGCGCTCTTAAATGGAACGCAGTTTATGAGCGCCTATGGTGTCTGGATATTGAATAAGGCGGATCAACTTTCTGAAGTGGCTGATATTATTTCCGCGATTTCTCTGGACGCATTTGATGGAAGAATTGCACCGTTCAAAGCCAATGTTAATGCAATTAGGAACCAAGAAGGTCAAATCGAAACCGCTGCTATCGTATGTCGATTGCTTGAGGGCAGTGAACTTATTGCTCAAGAAAAAGAAGATGTACAAGATCCGTATTCATTTCGCTGTGTGCCCCAGGTTCATGGAGCCTCGAAGGATTCTCTGGCATATTGTGTTGAGATATTTGAGCGAGAAATTAATGCAGTAACGGACAATCCAACGATTTTTCCTGATGAAGATGAAATCATTTCAGGAGGAAACTTTCATGGGCAGCCTCTGGCCATTGCTTTCGATCTGCTTGGGATTGCTTTAGCTGAACTGGGAGGCATTTCAGAACGAAGAATTTATAAACTCCTCAGCGGAGAAAGAGGATTACCTCCTTTTCTTATTGCTAAACCCGGTTTGAATTCCGGACTAATGATTCCACAATATACTGCTGCATCCATTGTCAGCCAGAATAAACAGCTGGCAACACCGGCCTCGGTTGATTCGATTGAATCATCAAACGGACAGGAGGATCATGTGAGTATGGGTGCAAATGCCGCTACTAAATGTTATCAAATTGCTGAAAACTTGCAGAAAATTTTGGGAATCGAAATGCTAAATGCAGCGCAAGCTATGGAGTTTAGAAGGCCTAAAAAATCCAGTCCGGCGCTTGAACAAATTCTCCAGGAATTTAGAAAAGAAGTTCAATTCATTGAAGACGATGTGTTTATGCATCCACTGATTCAAAAATCGATTACTTTTATTGGGACAATCCGTCTTTAAACCATTTTAGATTTAACTATGAACGACGAAAGAGGAACAACGCTAAAAGTATTATGCATTTTATCCTGGGTGTGGATTGGCATTTTAGTATTGTCAACTGGCAAAAACTTGATCACCGGTCCACCTACGCAAGAATTTATAGACCAGACGAAAGTGCAAACGATTGAAGGTCAGAGCGAGGAGCAAATTGAGCAAATGAAATGGCTCTATGACGATATCTTTTTTATCATGGATCAGTCAATTAGTCGTCACTATGAAATTGAGGGCGCATACTTCGTGTTTTACCTAATCGGTTTGATGGCAACTCTTTTGATGTGGAAATTGAAAAAGTCAGGGTATTACTTATACCTGCTGTATACAGTGTCGATCATCGGTGGAGCCATCTATTTCTTTAAAGGCATTACCGGATTTTACATGTATTTTTTCGGAGGGTTCGGTTTGCTAATAGGTGGCTTGTT
>CAZCAD010000280.1:0-5096 GCA_964496525.1 uncultured Flavobacteriales bacterium
TGCTCTTCCGATCTGTTTCGCGAGTCGTTTATTCTCTTGCTCAATCATCCCGATAAAGCCCTTAACAGATTCAGAACTTTTGGCCACATCCGGATCCTGAGCTGCCTCACACGCAAGTGAAATAGTTGATATCGGCGTTTTCAGTTCATGAGTCATATTGCTGATAAAATCGTTCTTAATGTCTGAAAGTTTCTTTTGTCGATAAATGGTGGCAACCGCAAAATAAAATGCCAAAATGACAATAATTACGAGCAAAACCGAAGCTGTTAAAGTGCCTGCCATTTCCCTCCACACCAAAAAACTTTGCTCAGGAAATTCCATCAGGAGCTTATACTGACCCGGAACTATATCATTCGGGTATAAGAAACTTGAGTATTCGCTGCTCACTAAGTTAGTATCTAAATGAGTTGTTCTCCTTGTGAAATTAACAGATCGATTTTCAGCGTCAACAACGTTGTAAGTGAAATTCGTATCCATATCCAAAGTACGGAGATTGTAAAGAATAATTGAATCCAAAATTTCAAGATCCAATCGAAAAGCAATATCATCGAATAAATTTTCGGCAAACATTTTCACTACCATTTCATTCAACTTTTTTGCTTTGATCATGATTTGACGCTCAAATGACTTATCCAAAAGAAAAGCCATCGAGTTGCTGTCTGTTAGAGTTAGAACTGAATTATCCACGCCTACAGGTATAATTTCTCCAAGATCTTTTGTTAGAATTCGATGTTCCGAACGAAGTCCGGTGGTTGTATCCACCGTTGTTCCATTAACCACCAAATATTTATAAGTTCGACCATCCTGAACTATCGTCGTATCTCTTACCTCTGTGGCATCCTGATAATGCATGACACTTCCGAATTCTGACTTAATGAAATCGGCATAAGACCCTTGTAAGCCCTGCCGGAATGATACAGGGTTTGTAAGCTGAACTGTTTCAACCTTTTCCAAATCCAAAGTTGTTCGTTCAATGCACGACTCAACGTCTTCTTCAAATTGCTCCGTGGTAAGGAAGTGGACGTTTTCGATCCAGGTAATCTGTAATGCCAACAGACCCACTAAAGCCACGGACATCAGCAGAATTAAGATATTAAAACGGCTCTTTTTCAAGGCTAACTACGGTTTTTATCAAATTTAAGGCATGAGGGCGACTTAGAATTTACAGCTTAACACTTTTTAACAGAATTTGCTAATTTTGAGACCAATGAGGCCACTGTACATCTTCGTTAAAATCGGAATCTTTTTATCCTCGCGAATTTTTTTCAGGAAAATTCGTAAGATCAACAGCCCAAAGAAGATTCATGAGCCGGTTATTCTTGTTTCGAACCACCCCTCAGCCTTAATGGACCCTATACTTGTTGGAGCTAATCAAAAACTCGCCATCCACTTTATGGTTCGGTCAGACATATTTAGAAAAGGAATTATGTGGTTCTTCAACGGCTGTCAAATGATACCGATTTATCGAACAAAAGAGGATGGTAGGGAGTCACATCGAAAGAATCAGGAATCATTCGCCAAAGTTCGGCGATTGCTACAGAACGGGAAAGCGATATTATGGTTTGCAGAGGGTTATACGGACAATCAATTCATAAGAAGCTTAAAGCCCATTAAAAAAGGACCGGCCAGAGTTGGATTTGAGGCGATGGAAGAATGTGAATGGGCAAAACCATTAAAATTTATGGCACTAGGCATGAATTATTCTCATCCGCAGCACATGAGGTCTAACTTGTTAATGTGCTATTCTGATCAAATTGACATCCACGATTATCGAAAGGAATATGAAGAAAATTCGGCTGCGGCGATAAGCTGGCTAACCAAGGATCTTCGGCATCTGATGCGAGAACAATTGACCTATGCCGAAAATGCCGTTATAGGGGAATTTACTGAAAATATTATGCGCTTAAATCGTAAAGGAATGAATAATGAGAACTACGATTTCAGTATACCACTTGGAGAACGCTTCAACTATTCAAGAAGTCTTGCCTCTACCTTAAACGAGAAATACGATTCAGATACCAACTCATTTGATGAGCAACTAAATAAGTTGAATGATAATCTCAAAAAATATTTTGACGATCAAGAATCGTCAGCTGTAGAAGAAAACTGGGTGTTCCGTAGCGTACACCCTGTAGGCTCGGTAGTTATTGATATCCTATACCTCATCACATTTTTACCCTTTTTTATACTGGGTGCTATGCAGAGTATCGTTCCGTACCTGATAATTAAGATCTGGGCCGAGAGAAGTCTCAAGAGGAAAGTATTTTGGAGCAGTTTTAAAATGGTCGCGGGATGGTTTACAATTGGAGTATTTAATATTCCTGTGATTTTCCTTTTTTACAATTTTGTATTTCCGTACATTTGGCTCAGTCTTGCTTATTATTTCATTGCAATTCCGATTAGTTTGACACTTGCCTACGTGTACAAGAAAAGGTTTCTGGATTTTGTTATGCGAATGAGGGCGAGTAAACTCAAAATCAAAGAATACGCCAAAAGACGTGCAGAATTGGTAGAACAAATGGAAAAAGTGGATTTTATTTAAGGGGTGTCCCTAAAAATCCGGATAGAGCAAATACTTTGCTCTAATCTTATTGAACTCTTCCAAATCCTGAGACCAGCTTTCTTCTATTTCTTGCTGATTTTTCCCTGCTATTATTGCGTCCTTAAAACTTCGGTCTCCGGCCAAATTATTGATGAAGCCGGTAGATAAAAAGAAATGCTTCTTTTTGTCAAGTTTCGTATAAAACTCAAGCAGATATTGGATGTCAAAGTGAAATGATCGGTACTCATCCAAAGTCATTTTTTCAAAGTTGTAACCATAGCAATTTTCTCCTTCAAGTTTAGGATGTTTTGATCCCTCGTTCGGCAAAGGTGTGAAGCTGTATAAATCCTCAAGAATATTCACTTCAAAATCAGGATGTCCGACGCATTGAAACGGCTGATTTGTCCCACGCCCGATGCTAACGATGCTTCCTTCAAAAAGACATAAGCTCGGGTACAAATAAACCGAAGCCATATTGGGCAAATTTGGTGATGGAGGGATGGGCAATTCGTAAAATTTGGTATGATCCCAGTCCTTACAACCCACTACGCTTAGCTTATCTCCCATTTCGCTCGAAATCCATTTTTCACCATCCACCATCTTCGCATACTCTCCGATTGTCATTCCGTGGACGACAGGCACCTCATGCATCCCAACAAAGGAACTGTATCTTGGATTAAGAACCGGACCACCCACATAATGACCGTTTGGATTTGGGCGATCCAAAATAATTAGTTCTTTTTGATTTTCAGCCGCCGCTTCCATCAACAGTGTCATCGTGGAAATGTAGGTGTAAAACCGTGCTCCAACATCCTGAATGTCAAAGAGGATGACATCAACATCCGCTAACTCCCTGTCAGTCGGCCTTTTGATTTTTCGATACAACGAAATGATCGGTAAACCGGTTTTTTCATCAATTTCACTATCTACTTCTTCACCAGCATCAGCCCTCCCTCTGAAACCATGCTCCGGTGAAAACACCTTTACTACCACAACTCCTTGAGCCAGTAATGTGTCCACTAAATGAATATCTCCAATCATTGAACTTTGGTTTGCAACAATAGCAACTCTTTTACCCTTCAATCCGGAAATGTATTGATCAAATCTTTCGGCTCCAACAAGAATTGATTCATTGCAATAATCAGGTAGTAATCCCAAAAGACTATCTACTTCAACCACTGAACTATCCGTTGTCGCATCGGTCGAAATGGATTCGTCCGCCGAAGATGAGCAGCTAATAACAGAAATTGCCAACAAAATAAGGCAGTAACGAAACATAAATATTAAACTTACATTTGCGTAAATGTAGTCATTTTGAAGGCCGAATATTTTATAGCGAAACGAATTATTCGAGGGGGTAAAAACAACAGCCGGCTGTCAAAGCCAATTGTCATAATCTCCCTTATCAGCATCATCCTTGGCCTATCAATAATGATAGTGACCGTGTCGGTCGTTACGGGTTTTCAGAAAGGCGTTCGTGACAAAGTGATTGGATTCGGATCACATATTCAAGTCACTGATTTGTACGCCGGCTCCAATATGGAAGCGAACCCAATCCTGATCAATCAGGATTTTTATCCATCCCTGGAGGACAATGAGGACATAAAAAAAATTCAGCCGGTCGCCTATAAACCTGGAATTCTCCAGGTAAGCCGAGATTCAATAGAAATTGAAATACTGGGGGTGCTGTTTAAGGGAATCGATGCCCATTACGACATGACCTTTTTTACCGATAAATTGGTCGATGGGCGCTTAATCAATTTGGAAGAAGATAAAGATGAAGTTCTGATTTCCACACACATCGCTGCCAAAATGGGTTACAATTTGGGAGATGAACTCCAGGCATTTTTCATCAAGGAGAATAAGGGTCCAATCCCGAGAAAATTTGAGATTGTGGGAATGTATGAAACGGGCTTTGAGGAATTTGACAAGAAGTTCATTTATACTCGTCTCGATCACATTCAAAAATTGAATAATTGGGGAGTTCAGACTTATTTAACAATGGATGATCGCTGTATGGATAACAAATTTATTCTTAGAGCCAGAAGTAAAGGTGGTTCCGGGTTCTACAAGTACAATTGGGGAAAACAGTACACAGAGAGCAGTTATTTTTTATTGGAAGGTCGAATTAATGAGACCCTGCGAATGACTTCCACAGATCATGACCCGGAATTGAACGGCCTTGCTCCTGAACCTAATTCTATCGCTGATACAGCAACTGCAATTATCAGAATTGACAGTTCCTGTGAATGCAGTGAAGAACTCCTTGCTAATTCGCCCATCGTTCGACTAGGAGACTCTTTGATTATCGCGCCTTTTGGAACGATTGAAATCAAAAATGGCGAGGGCACTTCCCAACTTTACGCCGGTGGATTCGAAGTGATTTTGAATGAATGGGATGATCTTGATAAAATGGATGATATTATCAGAGATGAGATACCTGCGGAATTCGATACCATTAAAATAACAGATTTGCATCCGGACATTTTTGCCTGGCTAAATTTCCTCGATTTAAATATCGCCATCGTTATCGGTTTAATTTTGATCGTTTCTG
>CAZCAD010000281.1:0-5071 GCA_964496525.1 uncultured Flavobacteriales bacterium
AAAGTTATTTTGACGCAATCCCTAAGTCAAACTCACTACCTTTGTTCAATGCAATGTCATCCCAGAAAAGCCTGAGCATGGCGAAGGCCCGATCCGAGATCTTTCAGAATTAACCGAAAGACCTGAAAAAATGAATCTCAATCGAAAAAAAATATGGAAATGGACTACTAATGCCTTGCTGGCGGCCATCATCCTTATCCTCTTTATTCCATCCTGGCGTATCGTCTTTCAAGGATTTTGGGGCTCGCTTTTTTTATCCGATGCCGAATTCAAACAAAGCACCCTTATTGATGCCGATCTTGAAGTCAGAAATTGGCCCTTATGGAATATGGAGAGTGAACTTATCGTCTTTGGCCAACTACATGGAAAACCTGTTCTGCTTGCGTTCTGGGCAACTTGGTGTGTACCCTGTCGAACCGAATTAAATGAATTGGCTGAATTAAAAGAAGAAATGAAATCCGAGATTCAGATTCTTGCAGTTAGTACAGAACCCTTAAAAATAATTGAAGACTCCGGTCTGAATGAAGACTTTGATTTTCTTTATTACAGTGACGGGACTCCCGCTCAAATCGCCATTATTTCATATCCGACGCTCTTCATTTTTAATTCTGATCTAAAAATTGTGTACAAAAGCAGTGGAGCGGCAAACCTTAATACAGCAGAAAACATTAATTTTCTGCGAAATTTGTAAGCTGATCAATTCATGAATCTTCGTTATGAGCATTTCAAGTATCTGACAGTCAAGCACTCGCACAGGGTTTTGGAACAGAGGCGTATCGAGCTACCTTGAGTACCAACATTCGAGCAAGCGCCTAAATGGCAGGTAATTGGAATATGTAATAGATTATTCATGAATTAATCAGGATATGCTCATCAAGATAAATTCTGACGTTCGCCATAGTCGATATAGAAACCACCGGTAATCAACCAAAAGATTTCAAGGTCATAGAGATCGCCATTATTAAACATGATGGCAAAAAAGAAATGGATTCATACCATTCATTTATAAACCCGGAAGAGAAGATCTCACCATTTATCAGCCGCCTTACCGGCATCACAGACAAAGATGTAAAACGAGCGCCGAAATTCTATGAAATTGCGAAAGATATTCTTGAATTTACAAAAGAGTGCATATTCGTCGCACACAATGTGAGCTTTGACTATGGAGTAATCCGTCGCGAGTATAAGCGTCTTGGCTTTGATTATCGAATGAATCATCTTTGTACTATTCAGACGGCTAAAATCCTGATACCGGGTCATAAATCCTACGGGCTGAAGAACATATGCCGGGAGTTGAATATTGATTTGGGAAAACATCATCGCGCATTGGATGACACGCGGGCAACCGCAGAATTATTCAGAATGCTTTACGAAAAAGATGGCAAGGGGCTCAGCAACTTTATTAAAAAAGAGATCAACCCCAAGGTATTGCACCCCAAACTGGATATTGACGAATACGATGAGGTTCCGAATAAACCCGGCATCTACAAATTTTACGATGATAAGGACGAACTGATCTACATTGGCAAAAGTATTCACATCAAGAAGCGAATCGCCCAGCATCTTAAAAACAATAAGACAACTAAGTCATTGGAAATGCGTGAACGAATTGCTTCGATCAAACACGAGCTATGTGGTGGGGAACTGGTCTCTTTACTCAGAGAATCCGAGCAGATAAAGGAGTATCAGCCAGTCTATAATCGTGCACAGCGGACAACCAACTTTTCGCACGGAATATATGTACATGAAGATCAAAAAGGATATTTAAATCTCAGCATTAAAAAGAAAAATTTAACCGAGAAACCCTTAATGACATTTACTTCAGCCCAAAAAGGAAAAAGTTATCTGGAATTTTGGTTGAAGGAATATGAACTCTGCCAAAAACTCTGTAATCTTCATAAAAGTACAACCGCCTGCTTTAACTACACCATTCAGCAATGTAGAGGTGCCTGTATTGTTGAAGAATCACCCGGATCATACAATTCACGAGTCGAAGAACTCAAGGATACCTTGAATTTTAATGGTGAAAGTTTCTTAATTCTTGACAAAGGCCGAAACTCAAAGGAGTATAGCTTCGTATGGATAGACGAGGGAGAATACAAAGGATACGGATTTGCCTTTCGTTATTTAATTAAGAGAGATCCTAAGAACTTTAAGAAGTTCCTAAATACACAGAGTAGCAACCGGGATTTCCAATCAATTATCAAGTTGCAGTTGGATAAGAATGAGAAATTAAATGTGGTTGAGTTATAATGTCGAAACTGAAAGAATACAAAGATCAGCTAAGTCCCTGGAGAAAAAAGCTTCATGATATAATTTACGAAGCCGATACTCCGGCAGGTAAGTTGTTTGATATTGTTTTGCTATTCGCAATCATTCTTTCAGTGCTCTGTGTAATGCTTGAAAGTGTTCCGGAGTATGCAGCGGTTTTTACGAAGGGATTTATTTACATTGAGTGGGGATTTACCATACTGTTCACTATTGAATATGTCGCGAGGATAATTACCGTTAAAAAACCCTTTAAATATATTTTCTCCTTTTACGGTGTCGTGGATTTACTGTCTATTGTTCCAACTTATCTTGGTCTCTTTCTTACAGCGCATACAACTTCATTGATGGTAATTAGATCTCTGAGATTGTTAAGGGTTTTCAGAATCCTGAAGCTTGGTGTTTATTTGAAAGAGGCAAGGACACTGTCGATCGCCCTATTAGCCTCAAGACAGAAAATGTTCGTCTTCGTTTTCGCGATTATGATGATGACCATCATACTGGGAACAGTAATGTATCTCGTCGAGACTCCTGAAAACGGTTTTACATCCATCCCCCGCTCCATCTATTGGGCGATCGTTACTTTGACGACGGTGGGATACGGTGATATAATTCCGCATACCGAACTGGGTCAATTTATTGCAGCCATTGTGATGATCATGGGTTACGCTATCATAGCTGTACCTACCGGAATTGTGACGAGGGAGCTTTTTAGATCGGACGCTTCAAACAAAGATGTGAGCACACAAGCCTGCGATAGTTGTTCCAAAGAAGGACACGAAAGCGATGCCGAATACTGCAAACACTGTGGCGAAAAGCTCTGATAGTCGAGCTGGAATCAGCCATTAAACCCCAATTTTAGCCAAATTTTTGTCAACAAATGTTGATAAAAGTCATGTTAATTTAGGCTCCCAAACAATTAAAAACTACTATTTTCGTAAGTCTTAACAGTAAGAGCTATAAATCGTTTGTATGAATAATTACGGAAAAAAGGCTGAAAACACCTCTTTAGAGTCTATCGGATTAGAACATATAGGAAATGCTTTCTGGAACTTGTCTCCCGCTGAGTTAGTTGAAGATACCATCGTCAACGGAATGGGAGTATTAACGGATACCGGCGCTGTGGCGATCGAAACAGGGGAATTTACAGGAAGGGCACCGCAAGATCGATTCGTGGTATGCGATTCTCTTACAGAAGGGACTGTTTGGTGGGGTGATATCAATAAGAAATTCGACCCTGCCAAATACGCCTCGCTTTACGAAAAGATGAAGGGGTATCTTCAAGGGCGAGATGTTTATGTTCGAGACGCGTATACTTGTGCCGACGACAAATACAGAATGAACCTAAGAGTTGTGACCGAATATCCCTGGTCCAATCAATTCGCTCACAATATGTTTCTTCGTCCAACCGATGAGGAAATTTCCAATTTTATTCCGGATTGGCACGTAGTATGTGCGCCGGGCTTTGTTGCCAATGCCGAACTCGACGGAACACGTCAGCACAACTTCGCCATTATCAACTTTACAGATAAAATGATCATTATTGGCGGAACCGGCTATACAGGTGAAATCAAAAAAGGAATTTTCTCCGTTTTGAATTTCATTTTACCGCATGAACATAATGTGCTTTCAATGCACTGCTCAGCTAATGTTGGTGAAGAAGGTGATACTGCAGTTTTCTTCGGTCTTTCAGGAACAGGGAAAACGACTTTGTCCTCAGATGAAAACAGAAAATTGATCGGTGATGATGAACACGGGTGGTCAGAAAACGGTGTGTTCAATTTTGAAGGAGGATGCTATGCCAAGACAATCGATCTCAGCCGGGACAAGGAGCCTCAGATTTACGACGCCATTAAATTCGGAGCGATTCTGGAAAATATCGGCTTTGAAGAAGGAAGCTCGAAACCCGATTATACGGATGACAGCATTACGCAGAATACACGGGTCTCTTACCCCATTCATCACATTGATAATATCATGGTTCCTTCAGCCGGAGGAATTCCAAAAAACATATTCTTTTTAACCTGTGATGCCTTTGGAGTTTTACCTCCAATTTCAAAACTAACGGCGGGTCAGGCTATGTATCACTTTATTTCGGGCTATACAGCAAAAGTCGCCGGAACAGAAGCAGGTGTAACTGAGCCTCAAACAGCATTTTCTGCCTGCTTTGGAGCACCTTTCTTACCATTGCCTCCAATTACCTATGCTGAAATGCTCGGAAAGAAAATGCAGGAGAACGATGTAAAAGTTTGGTTAATTAACACCGGATGGTCAGGTGGCGGGTATGGTATCGGTGAACGTTTGAGCTTAAAATATACTCGGGCGATGATCACCGAAGCATTGGAAGGAAGATTGGAGAATGTCGATTATACAACCCATGAAATATTTGGACTCGCCATGCCAAATAGCTGTGCAAATGTACCCGAAAAAGTGCTGAATCCGAAAAACACCTGGGCAGATAAAAATGCCTATGATGATAAAGCCAATCACCTGGCACATCAATTTAACGAGAACTTTAAGCAGTTTGAAGACAATGCCAATGAGGAAATCATGGCGGCAGCTCCAAAGATAAAAGCCACTGCCTGAACTCAATAAATATTGATCCCGTGTGGATAGCTATGGGATTATCGCGAAAGACCTACACCATCCCAAAGCAATTTGTGGCAGTTTTTTTAGCGTCAAAAATCCTGCTGTAACAAGATTCAATTTTTAAGTTATTCAAACGTTCATTCCAAGAGGAAATGAAAACAATTGTACCGCTTCTCATATTCTCATTTTTTCTTTTGTGTTCTCAGTCGGCACA
>CAZCAD010000282.1:0-4271 GCA_964496525.1 uncultured Flavobacteriales bacterium
TGAATTCAGGGAAAGGAGAAAGTAACAGGTTTCAGAGCATAGATGTTAGATGATAGAGCATAGAACATAGTTGGTGAAATTTAGGTGGTGCAATAAAAAAAGGGTCATCCGCCTGAGGCGGACAACCCTTTTTTCAATTTATTTAGAGAAGTCTATTTTAAGACTAACTTCTTAACCAGATAAGCACCATCTTTATGAACTCGAATGAAGTAAACACCCGATTCATAAGTGGTTAAATCGACCTCAGTCATTTCGGTCGCAGTTTTGGACATTACCAATCTTCCACGTGCGTCAGTTATTGAGAACTGATATTCTCCACTTAATTGAATTGTGATCATTCCGTTCGTCGGATTCGGATAAATGCTCAACTCATTGTTTAGTGCTTCATCATCAAATCCTATGCTCGATCCAACAGTGATGACAATCACCTGCGTACATCCGTTCGCATCGGTAATAGTAACTGTATAGTCACCTGCGGCAAGACCTGTCAGGTCTTCAGTTGTTTCTCCACCTGGAGCCCAACTGAACGTATATGGTGCAACTCCACCGCCGGGCGTTAAGTCGATCGTTCCATTACCGGTTCCATCGTCCATTGTAGAAGTTCCTGAACCGGACATTGGCGGCGGCTCATTAATCGTAAATGCCTGATCAATGAAGCATCCGTTGGCATCTGTCACTGTCGCCGTGTACAATCCCGCACCCAGGGCAGTTTCATCAGCTCCACCGTAAGTATAGGTTAATCCGGGTGTTCCACCTGAACCGAATGCTGATGCGGTACCCGTCAAATCTCCGTTACAAAGAACATCTGTCGTAACAACAGAATCCATTAGAAGAACTGCAGGATCAGTTAAGGTATACGAAGCGGTCGCAGTACAAATTCCATCAGTTACAATGACTACATAAGTTCCTGCTCCAAGACCGGTTATATCCTCGCTGCTTGGTCCACTATCCCATGAATAAGTTGGAGAAGTAGCAGTTACTGTGATATCAATATCACCTGTTGCGTCTCCATTACAAAGTGGATCTGTTACAATCGCAGCTGTAATGACCGGATTCGGTTGAACCGTAACAGGTACCGGTGCTGAGGTAGCGTTACAAATTCCCGGAGGCGTATCGTAAGTAATGTTATACGTTGTTCCAACAACTCCACCCGTAATAACTCCGGTTGAAGGATCAATTGTTGAGCCATCTGAACCATCATAAGTAAATGTTCCACCAGGAGTGGCGATAGATGTCACTGTATTCACGCCACCTTCGCAGTAGTCTCCGCTTACGAAACTCGGATCATCTGTTGCATTAACCGTAACTGAAACAGTCGATGAATTCGCACAAACCGCAGCAATATCATACTGAACGATATAAGTTATACCAAGAGTTTCACCAGTAATTTCACCTGTTGATGGGTCGATTGAAGCCGTTCCTGTCGGATCATCAAAGAATGAGAATGTTCCGCCCGGTGTTGCAATAGAAGTTGCCGAGTTCGGGGCTCCATCACAGAAGTCGAAGAACTCAAAGTACGCATCATCCAAAGGATTTACTATTACCGTATGGAAGACGTTCGATTGACATCCGGCAGCGTCAGTAACGATACAATTGAAGATCGTGGTAATTGTTGGTGTCACAACAACTGAAGTTCCTGTTCCGATTCCTGTTCCCGAATCATACCAATCATAGCTCACACCGCCTGAGGCATTAATTGTGGCTGATGCCCCAATACAAATTGCTTGATCGGGATCGATTGTTGCGATGAAAGGAACAGATGCGGTTATGGTAACAACCAAGGTCGTCATACAGTTGTCTCCACCTGTCTGAACGTAAACCGTGTAAGTACCCGAAGGCAGGTTCGCAAAGTTATTGGTACTCACCCAAGTTGAACCATCAAGGCTGTATTGGTAAGTTCCGTCCCCACCGGCTGCGCCTGTTACAAGAATTTCACCGTTGTTTAAGCCACAAGTTGTGTTTGTAATAGTAACACCAAATGTAATTGGCGGGTTAACCGTGATTGGTAATATTACACCATCCGTTTTACAGGATCCATCCGCCCAGAGGAAGATATTATAATTACCGGCCGGTCCCAGACCTGCAAAGGTATAGGTAGGATTAAGGTCACTATCGAGTATAATTGTTGGCGGATCGTCTGTCAACCACCATTCCCAATCGGTTGTATTAATTGAGGACGCTCCACTGACAATAATGTCACCTCCCACGCAAACATTATCTTCGGAGAAGGTAAAGTCTGCAACAGGATCCGGTCCGTTGGAAGTTAAAACATCAATATATAATGACGTGATCCAAGCCGGTCCATAAAGAGTAGCAGGCTCATACCAGGTCCCATTGGTTTCCATCCACATGGTGTTAATACCTGTGCTTGCCGCTCTTTCAGTGAAATTAACGCAGCCCATAATGACCGTATCTTGCGGCACCAGAAAGTCAAATTCAAAAGCCACCCAGAATGCTCCGGTTACCGACGGTGGATTAGAGAAATCAATAAGATTCCAGAAACCGGCGGCAAGATCCGCAATAAGGACGGTATCTTCCTCCATAATTGTTCCGGGCGTTCCGGCCGCATCAGTCAATACCTGATACCTGATTTCGCCAATACCCGAAAGGTCGTCGGCAATAAAAACAGGAATGCGTAATCGCCTTACTTCGGTAGTCGCTGTCGCAATGTATCGATCTGCGTAGCGCGTAATCGGTTGAACTCCCGTAGCCCCGCCAAAGTCATAAGCTCCATGTGCCGGCATATAACCCCAATCTCCAAATCCGGGCCAGCTCAAAATATATGCGGTTATGGTTGGTTCTAATACAGGATCATAATTTCTGAGCGTATCACATTGTGTACCTGCAGCTGCAGCCACAACCTCTACGTATCCAATTTGATTGGATGGTGAGGCATCCGGTCCAAAACCATTTTCTGCGGTTAGCTGAACATCATAAAATCCGACGTTATAGAACTCTGCTGATGGGTTCTCCGAAGTAGCAGTAGTCCCACCGGTCCAGTTCCAGTCAGTTCCTTCTGTTCCTGAAATCGTCCAGGTCCATATTGTCGGAGCGTTGGTCGACTCATCTATAAAATTGACTCCACCACCTGCTGGAAGAATAACCGGCGATATTGGAATTGATGAGAAAGCTGAGTTAGGAGGTGCGTTTGTCGGATCACATCCAATTGACAATAATAATGACGATCTAATTCCGGTAAGAATTGATAACATGTAAGCAGATTGATCACTGGTGAACATGCATGAGCAGTTGGAATAATCCATGTAGTTCTCATACTGAGTTTGAATTCCTGTACAAGTCTCCTGGAAACCTGAGCAAGAACCTGCATAGTTGAAAGAAGGTCCTGTTGTTTGTGGAGTATCGGCAAATCCGTCATCCGCCGCACATCCACCACCACCCCAAGTGTGATTCAATCCAAGGTAGTGTCCTATCTCATGCGTTAAAATATTGTCGTTGTTAATTCCAAGATTGTAGTCTAATACGATTCCATCAATACTCGCGCCCGGAAGAAGCGTTGGAGTAGGCAGATAAGCGTAACCCGCTGTTCCTGAACCTGCTCCATTTGAGATATCACATACCCAAACGTTCAGGTAGTCGTCTCTATCCCAGCTATCGTCACCTCCACTGGCGGTAAATTTCATTTCATTGGTTTCACCGGCTCCGCCGTCATACCAATCTTCGGTTGTTACGACTCGCGTAACTCCTAGCTCGGTTAAAGCTGTACCACTAGGATCTTGGGTAGCCAGACAGAAATTGATGCCTGGGTTAAAAGGATTGAATCCAAATGCCGTTCTTGCTCCTGCCGCATCGGCATTGGTTAAGGAAAAATCTTCAACGATATCAGTGAAAACATCCATTAACAGAGAGTTTGATACATTTTCAGCCGGATTATCCAGGTTGTGGATAACGTGGAAAATAACGGCAATTGTGTTCGTCCCCGGTGTTTTCATACCTCCACCGGAAGAAGAATTTGCAATGCCTTCAGCAACGGCTGCATCGTATTCTGCTTCACTCATACCCAAATCTTCGGTATAATGCTTTTTTGTTAACTCGACAGACGGGCAAAAATGCGCGGTATTGTCGGTCGCGCTGATTCCGGCAGATTCGCTTGAAGTACTAGTCGTTGAGGGTGTGTAGATACTAAGGCCGCCACTGCTGGCGACGCCTGTTACGCTCGGACTTTTGGTCGGAGCTTCGAATTTTGTTATTGAGACACTCCCTTCGGAGGTAGAGGGCTGAGTCGAGGTTGGTACAACCTGACTATAGCCTAA
>CAZCAD010000282.1:4287-5070 GCA_964496525.1 uncultured Flavobacteriales bacterium
GCCAGCATTCCTACTAGCAAAGAACATAGCTTTTTCATGGTCAAAAGTGGTTATTAGTGTTACAAAGTTGTCAAGTTACGAAATTTCAGACCAAATTTAAACGGTAGAGCCAGAAAATTTATCGACCGTATATTAACAATTGGAATCCTAAACGCTAGTTTAGATTCATCCGATGTTTCTTGAAAAACACGTCCCAATCCCAAAGAAAGTTGATCATAACCTCGTCCATGCGCTTTAAAAACAACGGATTTGGTGTTTTCATGCTTTTAAAATAGGATTCTTGATGATCGTTTAAATGGAGCTTGTGAAATACCGCTTTTGACATTGCATAAAGCGTATTTTTAGACGGATGATTCACTTTTGACAAAAATGAGTCGTAATCTTGAATGATTTTCTCAAATTCGCGGCTATCCATATCATAGATATTAGCAAGCTTATCAATAATCAACCACTTAATTTCAGCGGCTTCAGAAGCTTCAAAATGTTCCTTTAAAAAGCGAAGATTGCCAACAACAACAATTAGCAAAAAACTGTCGTATTCTTTTTGTTCAACGCCGGGATTAGAGACAAAGGCTGAATCCTCATTGATCATCTCGCTGACATCCGTGAAGCCATTTTCGATGACACCGAAGAGGGAGTTGACAAATACGTTTGCTAATTGATTTGCGTCAAGTTTTCTCTTAACCAACATTTTAAGCATACCGCTGTAAAGTTTTACTTAAGCAAAATTTTCAAAATAACTTCCCCATTTGAATTTGTTCTGTATTCCTTTTTCAGCGCCTG
>CAZCAD010000283.1:0-2483 GCA_964496525.1 uncultured Flavobacteriales bacterium
AAACTGAGCCCAACTTGGCGAATGGCATGAAAGCGA
Organism: uncultured Flavobacteriales bacterium; assembly: GCA_964496525.1. Lineage (GTDB taxonomy): Bacteria > Bacteroidota > Bacteroidia > Flavobacteriales_D > Crocinitomicaceae > JAKSBJ01. The sequence goes on from CAZCAD010000283.1 coordinate 37, forward strand.
CAATTTCAAGCTGGGGGAAAACGCCTGTGTTCGCAAAGGACACCCCTGGGTTTATCGTCAATAGAATTGCCAGACCATTTTACGGTGAAGCTATACGGATCTTAGAAGAAGATTTGGCGAATGTCCCGACAATCGATTGGGCGATGAAAGAGCTAGGTGGTTTCAAAATGGGGCCATTTGAATTGATGGACTTCATTGGAAATGACGTCAATTATGAAGTGACCGCAACTATTTTTAAAGAGTTCTTTTTCGATCCAAGATACAAGCCCTCCTTCACCCAAAAGCGCATGGTAGAGGCAAACAGGTTCGGCCGGAAAACGGGAATGGGCTATTATAACTACGGAGAAAATGCGACCAACCTTGATCCAGACAGGAATGATGGGTTGGGCAGTTATATTTTAAGGAGAATTCTGGCCATGTTGGTCAATGAAGCGGCAGATGCATTGTACTTACATGTAGCGACCAAGGAGGATATAGATTTGGCAATGACCAAAGGTGTAAATTATCCCAAAGGGCTTCTTGCCTGGGCGGATGAAATCGGAATTAATACTTGCCTAAAGGCGCTGGAAGATCTCCAAACTGAGTACGGAGAGGATCGATACCGGCCAAGTCCTATTCTGAGGAAAATGGCCAAGAAAGGGGAGACCTTTTATTCGTAACGGGGTGGGGTGTATCGGCGTGTCGGAGTACATGTAATGGTTGAGATTAGGACCTTTAAATAATCAACAGTCAGATGGGAAACTATGCGAAGAATGTGCGGGAGTTAAGAGTTTATCAAAATGCTATGGAGGCAGCAATGGAGGTTTATGAGCTAACGAAAAAATTTCCAACTGAGGAGAGATATGAACTTTCAGATCAATTGAGAAGATCGTCGAGGTCCGTTTGTAGAAATCTTGGAGAGGGGTTGAGAAAGATAAGGTACAAGGCAGCCTTTATTGCCAAATTGAGTGATTCAGAGACGGAAGCCTGTGAGACACAGGTATCCCTGGAATTGGCATGGCGATGTGGCCATATTGATAAGGAGGTCTTTCTGAAATTAGATGAACGATATGATCGAATCATGGCTCAGATTATCACGATGATCAGAGACGCTGACCAATGGCTTATCAAAGTGAATTAACTACCCCATAACATCAACACACCGATACGCCGATACGTAACCATGTGCCTGATCCTATTTTCTTATAAAACACACGAGAAGTACAAGCTAATTCTTGCAGCTAACCGTGATGAATTCTATACCCGCCCTACCCTTCCTATGCAATGGTGGCAAGATAAGACAGGTATCTTGGCAGGTAGGGATCAGGAGAAAGGTGGGACCTGGATGGGGATCCATAAAAATGGCCGGTTTGCTGCACTGACAAACTATAGGCAGATGCCCATCACCGAAAAATTCGATTCCACCAGAGGAACCCTGGTTTCTGATTACCTATCTAACGACATTAGCACTGAAGATTATATCCAGGAATTGGGTGCTTCAACTTCAAACTATGATGGTTATAATTTGATATTCGGGGATATTGACAACCTGCATTATTTCTCAAATAAAGGAACCCAAGAAACAGTGTTACAACCTGGCATTCATGGATTGAGTAATCATTTACTGAATACCGAATGGCCGAAAGTCAGAACTGGTAAGAAGCAGCTCGATAAGATTGTCACGCAAAGTGAAGTTGATTCAAGTTCTCTTTTTAAGATGATGAGGAACACCGAAATTAGCGCAGATTCTGATTTACCAGATACCGGAGTTGGATTGGAGTTGGAACGCTTGCTATCCCCAGCATTTATAGATCCCATAACTCCCGATAGCTATCAGGACGGATCGCCTACATATGGCACAAGATGCTCCACGGTACTACTCGTAGATTGGAATAATAACGTCACATTTGAAGAGGAATCCTACGCTCCCAATTGCGAGAATAAATTCCAATTTAAATTCCTTAGTGCATAAAGAAACCCAAAGGAGAGAAAAATCTCTACTTTGGGTTATTAAGACATCAATAGAAACCCTAAAGCAAATAGGATCTAAAGGTAATATTGATCTGTTATCTCTTCATATTTGAGAACAAACGAGCGAACAGACCTAATTTTTTAGAAGCGTTTGGATCATCTCTAAGGACTTTACGCCCTTCACCGTCAATTCTGCTGCTCTTTTGCAGGTCATTATAAACCTCAACTGCGGACTTTTCCTCTTTGTACAACAACGTTTTCACAGTGACTCCTCCATCTTTGTCATCTCCATCCCCGCCACAACATTGAGTATCTAGAGAATAGGTCGCTTTTCCACCAAAATCAACACCGTCCATTTTCTTTACATTCTTAAGGTTACGATCAAATTCCTTCTGAGCAACTTCTGAAGCAGGTCTTGGATTCTTATAGTATCCAGCAAAACCAATCACTTCAGCATCAGTTTTCCCACCAAAAATAAGCAGTCTACCTCCTGTATG
>CAZCAD010000283.1:2521-3037 GCA_964496525.1 uncultured Flavobacteriales bacterium
GATCGGGCTTACCAATACATGAATGTTATTGTCAACAATAGCCCTGAAGTATGCTTCATCTTTGGCATCGTTCACCGAAGCATGCTTGTTAGACCTTGCCTTGATTTGTTTTTTTAAATCGACATCAATATCAACCATAAGTTGACCCGAAATACCTAAATCGTTATTCACGATGTGGGAAACTCTATAAGAGTGCTTGTAAGAACTACAAGAAGTTAGCAGAGCAATGCTGATTGCGATTGCGCATAAATGTTTGACTTTCATAATATTATTATAAGGTTGTCTTGAGATTAGTATCTTGTAAATGTAATAATATTGTTGAATTGCATAGAATTAAATTAAATTGTTTTTTTGCGAACGTGGATGGGTAAAATAAATCAGGTCTGGAGGGAGAAACAACGATGAAGTTTAGCCCGGTATTTTTCAAAAATGAACAAATTCCAAATGCAATGAAACTGAAGGAGGGCGATAAAATCATTCCTTTTGATGTAAAAGACATCTACGGAAACCCCATAT
>CAZCAD010000283.1:3064-5061 GCA_964496525.1 uncultured Flavobacteriales bacterium
ATGATTGCTTTCTTTAGATATGCCGAGTGCCTTTTTTGTAATCTTAGGATACATCAATTGATGGAACACAGCCTTGAATTTGAAGAGAAAGGATTAAAGCTGATTGCCATATTTCAATCACCTGTGGAAGACATTCGCAAGAACCTGGGAAGAGCGAACCCACTCTTCACCGTAATATCAGATCCATCAAGGGAGTTGTACAAACACTATGGCATTGAATACAGCTTGGGGGGTTTGTTTAAAGGTTACCTCCGTTGGATTAAAGCGCTGCAAGCATTTAGCAGGGGCCATTACATGAAACGCGGAGCGGGAAGTAGCAAGATCATTCCTGCAGACTTCCTGATAAATCCTGATCAGACTATACACACTGCCTTTTATGGGAATGATATTTCAGAGCATGTCCCAATCAAAAAAATCAGAGCGTTTCTCAACTGACCTAATTTCATTCAACCTGTAATTTTTCTACATTTGATCCCTGCCTACAGTTCGACTCCGCTCACTGGAGACCGGCGGGCAGTCCTTAATATTTAAAATCAATATCTATGGCCTATTTCACGAAAGACTTCACCAATTTTTTCAAAGAGCTAGCTGGTAACAACAACCGGGATTGGTTCATGGCGAATAAGAGCCGCTATGAAGAATCAGTAAAAAAACCGTTCGAGCTTTTCATTGAAGATATGATTACTCGGTTGTCTAAAGAGGATAAGCGGATCAATATGACTGCCAAGGAGTCCATCTTTAGAATTTATAAAGATGTCCGTTTCTCTAAAGACAAAACTCCGTATAAGATTTCGGCTTCGGCGCTGATCTCACCAGGGGGGAAGAAGGACAAATCCACACCTGGTGTTTATCTAGAGCTTACAGCCGAACATGTTAGATTCTATTCTGGTTCTCATGTCCTGGAAAAGGATCAATTGCAGAAGGTTAGATCTTATATTGCGGATAATCTAAAAGCATTTGATAAGGTAATTTCAGCCAAGGATTTCACAGGCAATTTTAGTGAGATTTTAGGTGAGAAACACAAGAGGATTCCACCAGAATTTCAGGAAGCGTTTGAGAAGCAGCCGTTGATAGCGAACAAGTCATTTTACTTTTACGCGCAATTCAAACCGTCCATGGTAACCGATCCTAAATTGATCGACAAATTGATGGACACGTATAGGATCGCTAAGCCCGCGATGAATTTCTTTGATGCGGCAATGAAAAATTAAGCATCGAATTACGAAAAATTTACGAAAATACGAAGTACGAAAAAGTCGAAACTGGAATTTGTTTAATATGAAAACTGTAGTAAGAAGAAAAGACTTGGTTTATCCGGAGCTTAGTTATGAGGTGGTGGGTTGTGCTTTTGAAGTGTTTGATGAACTAGGACCTGGTCAATCAGAAAAATCGTATCAGCGAGCACTGGCTATCGCCCTTCGCGATAAGGATTTAAAATTTAAGGAACAGGTTTACTATAAGCTTAAGTTTCGTGATGAGATTGTAGGAAGAGGGTATTTAGATTTTCTTGTCGATGACAAAGTAATTCTGGAATTAAAAAAAGATGTGAACTTTTCCAAGAACCATATTGAACAGGTGTTGAATTATTTAAAGCTATCCAATCTCAAACTTGGTATCCTTCTCAACTTCACGAAAGAAGGAGTGAAATTCAAACGCATAGTAAATGTTAACAACCCGGACCTTTAGCACGCTGTCACAGTTCATGCTTTCGTATAAATTCGTACTTCGTAGCATACATTCGTAGTTCGTACTTTCGTATCAATTTCGTACTTCGTAGCATACATTCGTAGTTCGTACTTTCGTACTTTCGTACAAATTCGTACTTCGTAACAATCATGACACAAAACTATGGATCCAAAAGAATTAGCAACCAAAGTAGTCGACCAGATGTATGACAACGATCCTTTCAGCCAATGGCTGGGGATTGAAAGAGTGGAAGATGGAGTCGGTACTTCCCTGCTAAGAATGACAGTAACCAAGGAAATGCTGAACGGATT
>CAZCAD010000284.1:0-5023 GCA_964496525.1 uncultured Flavobacteriales bacterium
ACAATACAGAAGCCAAAATTTACATGGATAACATTAAAGTCGTGCATTTCTAATGAATGCTAAGCGCCAAGCTATAATCTATTTCATATTCGATCTCCTTACCGCAGCCTCGGTTTGGTTCTTGTTTTATATCTATCGAATTATAAATGTGGAGCATACAGATGTAATTTTCAAGGAAGGTTTTTTCAAAGGTCTGGTCGTCATCCCAATATTTTGGGTTTTTCTATACGCTATTCAAGGGACATATCGGAACGTACTTCGAAAGTATCGTTTGAAAACGATTAAGAACACTTTCCTGTCTACAATCATTGGCGGAGTTATTTTATTCTTTGCTCTTCTACTCGACGATACCGTTTATTCATATACCCAGTATTATACACTCTTCTTTGTCTTAATTGGCTTGCACTCCATGTTCACACTCACTCCAAGGCTAATCATGACCACCTTCCTGGTCAAACGAATACACAAGCGGAAAGTCGGGTTTAATACCCTGATTTTAGGTGGAAGCGAAAAAGCGACAGAAATCTTTGAGGAAATCAGCCAGTTGAAAAAGGGATCGGGTCATAAATTTGTGGGTTTCATCAATATCAACGGTGCAGACTTTAAATTACAGGACCAACTGCCTCATTTAGGAGAATTAGCGGATCTCGATGACATTTTGGTCAATGAGGACATAAAGGAGGTTATAATTGCCTTAGAAAGTTCAGAACATGAGCGCATTAAGAACATTATCACCAAAATTTCCGGTTACGAATTAAGAATCTCTCTTGTGCCGGACAGTTATGATATTTTATCTGGACAGGTGAAGATGGATAACATCTTTGGAGCGCTGTTGATTGAAGTCAATGCGAACTTGATGCCTGATTGGCAATTTGCGAGCAAGCGATTGATGGATATCATCGTTTCAATCGTTTCCTTGATTATCTTACTTCCTCTATTTATTATTATCGCAATTTTAGTAAAGTTGACATCAAAAGGATCTATCTTTTTTGTGCAGGAACGAATCGGACTTTTGAGGAAACCTTTTAGGATTATTAAGTTTAGAACCATGGTTAAAAACGCAGAAAAGGAGGGACCTCAATTATCAAGTTCACACGATAACCGGATTACAGGTGTCGGAAAGTTTTTAAGAAAAAGTCGTTTTGACGAGTTTCCGCAATTCTGGAATGTTTTAGTAGGTGAAATGTCCTTGGTGGGTCCCCGTCCTGAAAGACAGTTTTACATTGACCAAATCTCAAAAGAAGATCCTCAGTATCTCTATCTGCATAAGGTAAGACCCGGTATTACTTCCTGGGGGCAGGTAAAATTTGGTTATGCCGAAAATGTCGAGCAAATGGTTAGGCGGATGAAATACGATCTCCTTTATATTCGAAATATGTCTTTGGCATTGGACATAAAGATCTTGTTCTACACGATCGCGATAATCTTCAAAGGAGCGGGGAAATAAGGAGGCTTAGCAAGGTCTTAGTGTTTAGAGCACTAGTTCATCAAGGCAAGATCCCATTTATTTATCAGCCTGTCACTTTCTAAAATAAACTCTTCATACTCAGGAGAATTATCCTCCCAGTGTCCATGCAAGAGCCAATCGTAGACTTCTTGAATTAAGTAAATGATGTTGGAATCAATCAAATGATTCGAGACTTCGGGATCAGCCTTAAAATTATCATAGACGATTCTAATTCGCTTTATTCTTTGCTCCTGAACAGGACTGGGATGCTGGACCTGAGAGAGTTCATGGAAGGCAGGCAGGAGCGTTCGACTCATTCGAACAAATCGCTGCATTACGTGTACCGCTATGATTCTGTCATTTAACGTCATCTCTTACTACTATAAACGGTTAAAATATAAGCAAGGTTGGGCTGATCATTTTGTGGATTAAGCCCGACTTCGCTAAAGCTTCGTCGGATTTAAGAAAAAACGGCGCCGTTTTAGACCTAACCCTATCTTTTTATGTTCGCATAACGAATAGGTAACCATATTACGGAATTTAAGTTCAAAGATTGTGCCTAATTCCCTCAAATTTTTCAATCCCCCGCTATTCCTGTAAAAGGCAAATCGTAACTTCGCACTTGCATTCAGTTATCTGTGCGATGAAGAACATTTTTCCATTTATTGTATTGTCCATTCTGTCGGCCTTTCCTGTTCATTCTCAAAATCCTGTTGAGATTCATTTGACCAAAGTAGATCCGGACATTATTGGACAAGCGACCGTCGATCAGGACGAATTTTTGAAATGGGTAGCCAGGCTCAATGACGAAATTGACAAGCACTTTACTACAGATACGAATGATTTGGAAGTGATTAGCATGTTTACTTTAAGTAGAGATCAGGATTTGCGAATACAGCATTCTTCTCGACCGGGTGGAGAGGAACGAAACCTGGATGGTTTGAAAGAAGCTCTGTTTTCTATTCCTGCGCCAAGAGCAAAATATGTTCCTTATACGTTCATGTTAATTGCCAGGATTAATTATGGTTGCCCTGATAATGAAGTAACCTTTCAGCCCGAATTTGATTATCCATCAGATAAGAGAAGTGATGAATTTTCAGCACTATCCTTAAGTGAAAAAGTTGTGAAGCTCCGCGAATGGGTCTCAGAGGAAGTACTACCACTTCTCGCCTATTATGAGTCTATCGTTGATGTTAATTTCAGTGGTGTCAGAGGAATAGCAGACGATCTGGAGGAAAAGAAATATTTGACGGAAAGTGCGGTGACACTAACCGAACTTAACTCAACCTATTGGAATGCCATTTTGGAGATGAGCACTGGATATCAGCTAATCCCATTTACCAAAGTCTGCTTGCATATAATGCATGATGAATATCCACAGGCTTCGCGTCTTCTCAAAGTAATCAGTCTTTTTTCGAATGAGGATTCCTTGCCTTTTGCATTACACGATGAGCTATATGATAAGCTTGGAGGTTTAATGGGTGAATTGAAAAAATTAGTAGATGACTGTTCGGCGATTCGAAGAACGGATGGAGCCGATTCTGCCTTTAAGAAAATTGAAGAATTAAAAATTCAGTTCCCGAAATCACCACAGGTCGTTTTTGAATATTACATGAATCGTCTTTTGCCTAAGGGTAAGAAAAAGGAATGGGCGAAAGCGAATATGGAAGTCTCTGAGTGTGATCGTCTTTTTTATCCAAGGGTTGTGCCATCAGATCGTGAGCAAGCCTACCGCTTCTCAAGAAATAAAGAATCAAGCGAGCTTTTTAGGGATCCTAATCATGTTCGGCCAAATCTGGTTTCCTACGCCGACATCGCCCTGGATCTTGGCGAGTACGGGTTAGCCGCACAAACTTATTGGCTGATTCTTAATTACTTTGATAAGGAGAACGACTATAATAATCGTGACATCTTAGCTCATTTTCTGTACTGCCTGAATAAATTGGGGCACAGCGAAATTCTTGAGAAATTCAAAGGTGATTTCACCAAAAAGTTTGAGATCATTGACGAAGACCGCGAGTGCTTTATGAAAGATAGTGAGGCCTACAAGAACTGGAAAAAGAAGTAGGTCTTAGAACCTGTTCATAGCAGTCTATGACTTTATGTAATGGATGTTACGATCTCTCAAATAATCCATGAAATAGTCAAAACAAGCTTCGTACTTGCCTACTAATTCAGGAGGAAAAACCCCCTTCTCATCAAACAACCCATCCAGAAACAAATTAGCAGCCGCAGTAGCCGTATATCCGGTCGTTCGGGCCATTGAGGAGGTTTCAGTTTTTGAATCGTACTCATCATGAAGGTTGTAAACTACCTCCTCGACTTCACCTTTATCATTCTCACCTTTCAAGGTGACTCGCATTACTGTCAGTTCCTCCTCGGTTTCGCCCAGTTTCCATTCTTTAAACAAAATATTGCAGGTAAAGTCTAAAGGAACAACTTCCACTCCTTTCACATTGATTTTTTCCGTTCCGAAAAACCCACTTTCCTTCAGTACTCGAACGTACTCCACATGTCCGGGATAACGCAGTGTTTTCTCTTTCATATTTGGAATGTGTGGCATGGTAAAGATGATCGATCGAAGTCCATCCGAATTGAATGACTCCAGCGTCCCAACTTTGTCAAACTCTACATACTCACAATCGGTAAGCGGCTCGCGCGTCACCATCTGACCTGCTTCAACATAGCGCGCTGGACGCGTATATTCTTCAATAACATCGATCGGAGAAAAAGGTGCTTTATAGCAAAACGGCCATTTCTTGATTTTAGGAAGTCCTCCTACCAGGCATTCAAAATCGGTCAATTTCATCTTCTCATTGTAATACCCAAGAATGATATTGTCCATTCCGGGAGCGACACCAATGTCCACCAATGCAGTTACATTTTTCTCCTTGGCCAGCGTATCTAAATCCAAAGAGTTCTCCGGAAAAAAGGAAATATCGATGACGTTCATTTCGGCCTCAATTATTGCCCGAAGTGTCTCAAAACCGAGAAATCCGGGAACCGAACAAACAACCAAATCAAAATCTTTGATCCTGCTCTGAAGCTCTTCTTTCTTTGTTACATCCAGAATTTCGATAGCTAAATCACTACATTTTTGTTTGGCTTTGTCCAGAGCATCTTGGTTGACATCAGTTAATGTAACATTGTGTTTTGAAGCCAGGTCTATTGCCATTGCATTGCCGACCATGCCAGCACCTAATACGATTATATCGCTCATTACTGTGTTATTTTAAAGTAAATAATTAGTTAGCTGAGTAATTGCAACTAATTAGAGCCCGGGAAGAAGGACCCAGGGCATTTCGGATATGCTCTTTTGAATAATAAAATTCATGGGGCAATAATACGGAATTCTTAAATAATTGGTGTCGTTAAAATCGAGGATTTTGAACGTATCAACAATTTCAATTCGGTGGGGTTTAACTCCCACTCAATAATTATTGATTGCTACTATAGGTCGGAGACCAGACTATTTCATAATCTCAACACTCCTATTGATAAACTCTGTCAGCTCTTCTCCGCTCAACATCCCTTGAGACAGCATTGCCAAATCACAAAGTTGTTTCGCCGTTTTTT
>CAZCAD010000285.1:0-5015 GCA_964496525.1 uncultured Flavobacteriales bacterium
ATCTTTGTGTCAATGAGTGAAAAGAAAGAAATAAAAGTAAATCCCAAGAGAAGTCTAGCCTCAAATGCCTTAACTTCTATAGGTGAAATTGGTCGTGTACCACCCCAGGCACCGGATTTGGAAGAAGCCGTTTTGGGTGCGATGCTATTAGAAAAAAATGCACTTAATGACGTCATCGATATCCTTCAACCTGAGAGTTTTTATAAGATAGAGCATCAGAAGATTTATGCCGTTATCCTTGAACTCTTTGCTAATTCCGAGAGTATTGACACCCTGACAGTTACTGAACGACTCCGAAAGAAAGAGGATCTGCAATTTATCGGCGGACCGGGATATCTTGCCAGTTTAACAAATCGAATCGGTTCAGCCGCTCATGTGGAATACCACGCTCGAATTATCTCAGAGAAATTCATTCTAAGATCCTTGATTGAGGTGTCGTCTGATGTAATAAAAAGTTCGTATGACGAAACACAGGATGTATTCGATGTTCTTAATGAAGCTGAACAAGGACTCTTTCAAATTGCTGAAGGAAACTTAAAAAGAGGCTATTCCAAAGTGAATGATTTGGTCCAGAACGCCATGGATGAAATTGAAATGGCAGGCAAGAATCCGGACGGAATTAGTGGGGTGCCCTCAGGATTTACGGATTTGGACCGATTGACATCCGGTTGGCAAAAGTCGGATATGATCGTATTGGCATCAAGACCCGGAATGGGTAAAACGGCCTTTGTTTTGTCAATGGCTGCCAACACCGCTATGAAATTCAATCAGCCTGTCGCTGTTTTCTCACTTGAGATGTCAAATGTGCAACTCGTTAAACGACTAATGGCGATGGAGACAGGCATTTCATCAGACAAGCTGAGAAAAGGATTCACCGATCAAAAGGAATGGGAAGAATTGCAGAAAAAAGTGCATCGTTTAACTCAAGCGCCGATTTACATCGATGATACGCCGGCATTGTCTGTTTTTGAACTGAGAGCAAAATGTCGGCGGATGAAGATGCAACATGATGTTCAACTAATTATTGTCGATTACCTTCAGCTAATGACCGCCGGTACAAAAAGTGGTAATCGTGAACAAGAAATTAGTACAATATCGCGTTCTATTAAAGAAATTGCAAAGGAACTTGATGTTCCGATTTTAGCCCTGTCTCAGTTGAGTAGATCAGTTGAAACAAGAGGAGGGGATAAACGTCCAATGCTCTCCGATCTGAGAGAATCCGGAGCTATTGAACAAGATGCAGATATGGTACTTTTCATTTATCGTCCGGAGTATTATGGACTGATAGAAGATGAAAATGGAATGCCTACCGACGGACTTGGCGAGATTATTGTAGCTAAACACAGAAATGGCTCATTGGATACCGTCCATCTAAGATTTATTAAACATTTGACAAAATTTGATAACTTAGATTCATTCGACACAAATTCTGGCAGCGGTTTCAGTCCTAACAAGGAATTCGAAGAAAGTCAGGACACCATAACGCTTGGTAGCAAGATGAACGATGATGATGATTTTTTAAGCAACAATAATGATGAAGTGCCTTTCTAAGCTAATACTAACCCTTTCTTTTCTAGCCGTATTTAATCTGCAGGCATCTACTATTTTGGTTCCTATGGATGAAAGCCAAAAGAATCATTTGAAAGCTTATGGTATTGCCTATTGGTTACTGGATAATGACGTTATTATTGAATGGCTGTTAAACTACAGAGGCGGAGCTTTTCTCATGCCACATGATAAGCTGATTGAAGATGAACTCGTTATTAAGGGAGTTAGCTATAAGATTCTACCGGATGTTAAAGTCAAAGCGATAAAGGCTCAAATAGCTGATCCGGAAATTAATATGGAAGTGGTGCAATTGGAAAAACCACCAAAGATTGCAGTTTATACGCCAGGTGGAAAACAACCGTGGGATGACGCCGTAACCTTAGTTCTGACATATGCAGAAATTCCATTTGAGGAAATATATGATTCAACAGTTGTTACAGGCGGTCTTCCTGAATTTGATTGGCTACACTTGCATCACGAGGATTTTACCGGTCAGTACGGTAAGTTTTACAAAAACTATAAGTCCCAGGCCTGGTATCAAAAACAGGTCAGAGACAATGAAGCGACTGCCACAATGTTAGGGTTTGCAAAAGTTTCACAACTCAAACTGGCCGTTGCTCTCCGAATCAAGGAATTTGTTGCCGGTGGTGGGTTTTTATTCACCATGTGTTCAGGAACCGACAGTTATGACATTGCTTTAGCCGCACAGGACACAGATATATGTGAGCACATGTATGATCATGACCCTGCCGATCCAAATTTTCAAAATAAAATCGATTACGCGCATGGATTCGCTTTTGAAGATTATCGACTTAGCGAAGATCCCCTGGAATATGAATATTCGAATATCGATGGAACGCGAGATCATCGTGTCCCTGAAAATCAAGATAAATTCTTCCTGTTCGATTTCTCGGCAAAATGGGACATCGTTCCAACAATGCTCTGCCAAAATCATACACAGGAAATTGATGGATTCATGGGGCAAACAACAGATTTTAGAAAAGAATTTATTAAGCCTAATGTGCTCGTAATGGGCGAAAACAAGGCTCTTGGAACCGCTCGATATATCCACGGCGAATTCGGCCAGGGCACTTGGACCTATTATGGAGGGCATGATCCGGAAGATTACAAGCATTTCGTGGGTGACCCACCAACTGATTTAAACCTACACCCAAATTCCCCCGGATATCGTTTAATTTTGAACAATATTTTATTCCCCGCTGCTAAAAAAAAGAAAAGAAACACGTAGATTCGCAGCTATGCATTCGTTAAGGGTACTATTAATCTTGAGCTTTTTAGGTTTTCCTGGGGAAACTAATCTGTCTGCACAAAGAAGTGTAAGTGCACTCATTAACTCTGCAGAAAAAAACAGAATGGGTTTCAACTTTCTGGGGGCGATTAGAGAATATAAGCAAGCCCTGACAGTGCAACCACATAATCCTGTCGCATTGGATGGTCTCTCCGAAATATATTTAATGGACTATGAGCTATACGACTCAGCTCAAATTTATATCGAAAAACGTATCAGCGAGTTTAATGGGGATACTCTCTGGGTTGTGTACTTCCACTACGCGAATTGTTTGCGACTTCAGGAAAAGCATGAAGAGGCAATTCACATGTATCAGTTGTATCGGCATAATGGGGTAAAGAAAGAACGGAAACATGATCCAATAGTTGTTGCTTTAAATGAAAATATGGCGTATTGCCAAAACGCCTTGCGCAACCAACTGGAGATTTATCTTCCATTCGAAGTTGAGAATATGGATTTCTTTATCAATTCTATTGACCCGGAGTATACTCCTGTATACCTGGAGCATGAGAATTTACTTCTCTACAATGCACGTTATCAAGATCATGACAAGGAAGTCCGATCAGCTGATAACAGATACCATGAAAATATCTATTACTTTGATTTGAATGAATCTGTCGCATCAACCTACAACCCGGGTATCGATCAGGATCATCATCAGGCGGTCGCAAGTAAAGGTTATGACAGCGATACAATAATGGTCTTTTGGAAAAATAAAGTTTGGATATCTTCTCTTGCCGCCGATCGGCTTGATTCTTTAACTCCCCTGTCAAAGGACTTAGGCAACTATTATTATATGCCGCATGCTGTATTTACAGAAGGCAATCAAACCTTAATCTTCTCGGCCCAAAAAGCAGAAATCGGAAATCTTGACATTTATATCAGTCACAAGACCGAAACCGGTTGGACTGAGGGTGTTACTATCAGTCCAAAAATAAACACGGGCCATGACGAAGATGCACCTTTTTTGAGCCACGACGGGAAAAGACTGTACTTTTCTTCAAAAGGTCATCACAGCTCAGGAGGATATGATTTCTTCGTTTCCGAGTGGGAGGGTACTGAATGGGGTGCGCCGCACAATTTAGGATATCCGATGAATTCGGCGGCCGATGACATTTATATCAGTTTTAAAGAAAATGATAAGACCGGTTTCTTCTCTTCCAACCGCGAAGGAGGATTTGGAAGAATGGATATCTATTCATTTGGGATGCTAAAGAAAACAATTCGGGGAACCGCTAAGGACCAAGACGGAAATGTCTTAGCAGATGTTTTAGTAGAGTTAACAGATATGGATAACGGTGAGCAGTGGTACGAAGTATCGGATGAAAAAGGAGATTATTCATTCTTGGTCGATCCCGATCGAAAATTTGGATTACTTGGCACAAAAGAAAAGTATTTTGAAGATCGTCAATCACCCCACACGATTACTGCGCGTGATGTCGTAATTTCAAACTTGGCTCTTGAAAAAGATCCGGGAATGTCTCTTTACGTCCTCATTCGTGATAGTCAAACTCTTGAGCCAATTGACAGCGTTAAGGTAACACTGGTTGACAACATGGTTGATGTCATTGAGATCTACTTAACTGATGAAACCGGAGACTTCATCCGACCACTCCCTGAGAAAAAAATACAGGACCGAGGATCATATAGCTTCAAAATCGAGAAGGAAGGATTCCTTACTAAAAATGTTACGTTTAATATTTTATTCGATAGATCAGGAAGATATAATGTACATGAATATCTCGATATCGTCTTGGAGAAAGTCGAGGTTGGATCCGATTTAACCAAAATCATTGATCTTCTGCCAATTTACTTTGATGTTAATAAATCAAACATTCGTCCCGATGCTTCAATAGAACTCGATAAAATAGTAAAAGTCATGAATGATAATCCTGAAATGATTGTAGAGTTAGGATCTCATACTGATGCAAGAGGAAGCGCAAGCTCCAATCAAAAACTTTCTGACAGAAGGGCTAAGTCTTCTGCAAGTTATATCAAAGGAAAAATTACCAGCCCTGATCGAATCACCGGTAAAGGATATGGAGAATCCAAAATAATAAACCATTGTAAAGATGGTGTCAAGTGCGAAGAGGTGGGTCATCAGGCCAATCGTCGTACAGAATTCATTATTATCCAAATGAAAAATCCCGGCTAGAGT
>CAZCAD010000286.1:0-4996 GCA_964496525.1 uncultured Flavobacteriales bacterium
TGAATATCATAGATTGATACCACAGTTGGTGGAGCGGCTGTTCCAACCTGAACATTCACAGAGTCGACCGCAATTCCAAATCCGTCGGTATTTCGGAGAGAAAGAATTACTTGCATATCGCTGCATGTTCCCGGAACGGTTACTGTTTGTGAAAGTGCCACCAAAGTCCCCCCAGACTCAACCGATAAATCAAAATAAGGATTGTACGTACCATATGCTGCATTTGTCACATCATAATAGTTTGTACGTAGGTCGCCGTTTAAAGCGGCAACGTACATGGTAATTTCATACGTTTCGCCAGGCGTAACCGCAATGTCAATGGTAGTAAACCGGACATGCGTAGAACTTGTGTTAATCAACTGGGCCAAACTTGTTCCGTAAGTAACACCTACAGTTTGTTCAATAACATCTGTTGATGGAATTGAAGTGACAGAGCCCATCCAATCCACAGGATCTCCTGCTGCCCAGGTACTTAAATCACTCTCGAAAACTGTTTGCGCTGAAACTCCAAAAGAAAGGCTCACACAAGCTAAAAGGGTAAATATTTTTTTCATATTTCAAATTTTAATTTATACAATTTTTAATTTAAGACAATCTCTAATTTAAGACAATTGGTTGAATATCAAGGTCAACCGTTTATTTCAATGTTCTCCACCTCCCAGGTACTGCCGTGAAATGTGGTTCCGGTGTACCTAAAAGCAATATGCACATTTGATCCAATGTATGCCGTTAAGTCGACATTTCCTGAATTGACCCAAACGAAAAAGCCTCCCGACAGCAGTGGAGCTAAAGGAACCCAGGTTCCGCTAGCAGGCGCCCCCGAAACGTAATTCGTGGAAACCAATACTTGTAGCAGATCTCCCGGATAACTCCAAGCATTGTCAAATTTCAAATAGGGCGCAGTAGCTCCCGTCAAATCAAAAGATGGCGAGATCAGCCATGAATCCGTCGTATAATTCGAAGAGCCGTCATAATTAGAAATAACTCCATAGTCGTTAGGAGCACCACCTGCATCATCTGTATACCAGATATAGGTTCCGTCTACCTGCTGAACTGTCCATCCTCCTGATGTTACACTTCCGTCATCAAAGTCTTTTAAAAATAGCAGACCTGAACAACGAGCTCCTGTCATTTGAACCTCGGCGTAGGAACGGATGATAAGCTGCAATTCACCGTTGTAATGGTTTACGATGCATACAATGTCACCATTGCCCGTAGGTAAGTTTTCATCTGCAAAGCTTGAATACCCACTGGTTCGAACGATAATTCTATTCCCCGAACAATCCTCGAGTAATTTGTTTTCTGACTGAAGGCCAACTGCATCGGCGAATGTTGTACCGAGATCAGGATTGATAAATTGAACGTTTTGCAGTGTTATCAGCTCAGATTCCTTGGCAGTTGTGATCATGTCAATTGGTGTGATTTCGGGCTCGAAGGAATTTGCCGTTGACTGCTTGACAATATTATTATCAACGTCAACAGAGTCCAACTGCAAAACGCCATTGTATTCACTTAAAAAACAGCCTTTGAGATAGACCCGCACAGAGTCGCCTACATACAATCCCCCACCGCTTAGCAATCTCATATTTATTCCACCGGTCATATCCTGCATGTAAACATTCTTGTAAATATTTCCATCGGATTCATCCATGGTTATTATTCCATAGACCGATAATTCTTGGGTGAATGAAACGATCCCGCTCGCCGCTTGCCAGTTTCGTAAACTGTCAATTGTTACAATATCTGTACCTGGAATTACCGCAATAGGGGGGCTGTCGTATTCCTTTTTACATCCTACTGACAATAGCGGAACGATAAAAATAAATATGTGTAAAAGTCTTTTCACTAACCGTTTATTTTAATGTCATCAATTTCCCACTCACTTCCATCCGTACTTGATCCGGTGTATTTAAATGCAATATAAATTTTGTTTCCGATGAATGGACTAAGATCAACATCTCCACTAGCCGTCCATTCCCATGTCCCGGCATTTGTATCCCAAATAGCACTAAGCGCCACCCAAGAAGCACCATTTGGATCTCCTGTTCCACTAAAATCAGTGGACACCAATAGTTCTAATGCAGGTCCGCCAAAATTGTAGGCGTTAATGAAACTCATTAAAGGCGTTGACGAGACGGTTAAATCTATCTCGGGAGAAATTAGCCAATTTTCACAGGCTTCGTTAACTCCCCCTTCCCAGTTGGTAATATCTGCGTAGGGCGATGGAGCCGAACCCGCAGTTGAGGTAACCCATGTATCTGTTCCTATCACTTGGGCAACTGTCCAACCTCCCGAAGTAATGCTGTTATCATCAAAATCTTTTACAAGAATTTGTCCGGCACAACGTGATAGACCCATTTGGGCTTCTGTAACAGATCTTAATATTAACTGTAGATCGCCAAGGTATTCACTGACAATACAAACAATCGATCCATTGAACTTAGGTAAGCTATCTCCCGCAAAGTCAGCAAAACCCGATGTTCTTATATATAATTGGTTTCCATTACAATCTTCAAAGATTCGATTCTCAGAATTTTGTCCAACGGCATCTGCCCATGTATTGAGTAGCTCAGAATTTAAAAACTGTACAGAATTTATTTTAATCAGCTGAGATTCATTATCAAGACCAATTTGATCGATTGTCATAACCTTAGGTGTCATATAATTACCGGATGATTGAACAATGACGTTTAAATCTTCATCCACCGAATCCAATTGAATCACTCCACTAAACTCGTTCAAAACTGTTCCCATTAAGGAAATACGAATTGAATCACCTTCTATCAAATCTGTTGAGCTTGTAAATCTCACATTGATCGCTCCAGTGTGGTCTTGCAAGTAAATATTTTTATAAATGTTTCCACTGGACTCATCCATGGTAACAATACCATAAACCGAAATTGAATCTTGAATACTCACCGGTCCTCCGACCAAAGTTTGCCAGTTTCTTAGGCTGTCAATCGTAACAATTGATGAAGCGTTTAAAACATTTTCAGGCGGAGAATCATACTCCTTTTTACAAGAAGTCATCAGAATCATTGCAGCGATAAATAAGAATATACTGTATGTTCCAGCCCTTTTCATATTTAGAATCTTAAAGTTGCCATTACAAAATAATTTAGTCCATACAAATAACCCAATCTGGGAGGAAATTTTCCAATGTTTTGAGTATCGTATCGCAGCTGTTCGTATCCTCCAGTGACGAAATTTTTATTGTTCGTCAGGTTGTTGATGTTAACGTTAATGCTGAGGAAGTAGTTGGATATTTTGAAAGATTTACCCGCAAAGAGACTCAGGGCGTAGCCATTATCCAATTTTGTTTGATCAAGTGTTTCGTTCCACTGAGGATCTTCAGTTACATAACCATCAACCGCCTCTGCGGTTCTTCGGTCCGGATTTGGATCCAGGTAAAGTTCCATGAAATAGTTAAAATTGATTCCGGCAAACCAGTACTTCTTTCCTGAATATTTCAAGCCTCCGGATAATGCTGATTGTGGCATGCCCCCAATTTTATAATTGATTAGATAGATGGTTTTGTTTTCAGCAAGTAGCTCCGCAGAGTTGTCCACATAGATAGAAGCAGTCGGTCGCGAATTGTACAAATGTTGACCAATGGCAGCTACACCGTTAGCTGAAAGGCCGCCAACAATTTTCGCGTCAACACCAAATTCCAGACCTTGATGAAATAAGTCCACGTCTTTCATTACATAGTTCACGAAGGAATTAAATTCATCATGATAAAAACTTCTTGACCAAATCGTGTTTTTACGCTCCATATAATAATAGGTCAGGCGCATTTTGACCTTTGGAAAGCGAAGTATGTAGTTTACATCGGCAGTATAAATCAGTTCGTTTTCTAAGCCACCCACAGTGAAATTTCGAGTTCTCGGAGAGATAAACGAAGCTCTTGAGGTAGGAGCAGCAGTCATTATTGCAGCATTAGTACTTAAGAACTGACGTCCGGAAATTTTATAAACTACTCCTCCTTTAGCCGAAAAGTTAAAGAACTTATTGATGGCTGAACCGCCGTAAGAATCAGTTGGAAATTTTCCGTCTTTATAAAGCCCCTGACGCCAGAATAGTTTAGTCGAAAACTCTCCTGCGACATAAAAATCGAACTTATTCATTTTGTATTCCGCTTGCACAAAAGCAGCATCCTTCATGTTGTAGATATAATAATTGTACCCAAAGATGTCACCATTCTGAACGAGACGATTGGGATTGTTCAAATCGATTTGAGAAGCATCAGGATCAAGAAAGTCTTGTTCGGCGAACTGATCAATGTCCAGCCAGTAATTTGCACCCAAAACATCATCTATCGTTTTGAAGGTGTGGTTTCTCTGAAATTGGACGAACAGGCCGGCGTTAAAAGTCAATCGGTCCCACTTTTTTGTCAATGCCGAGGAAATTCCTCCTGAAACTTGATTATTCCAACGATTTTCAACAATGTACTTAGCCCTTAATGCCGTGATATCGTTACCGGGAGTTCCGTTTACATCGGTAAAGGTGTATATATTCTTGCCGTTCGCAAAGTACAATTGGTCCCAATCAATTTGTCGACTGTCTTCGTTCTGCCAATTATTAAAGGCAATTCCTTCATTTAAAGGATCATTCAGACCCGCATAATATGATGGAAGTTTTTTGTAATAATCCGGTCTCGGATCCGGAGCATCGTACCAATTCAACGCCGTTCGACCGTATTTTCCGAAACTGGTATGAATAGAAGTTCGCAAAGTGGTCGATTTAGAAATTGTTAAATCATGCGTTAGGGCAATGATTGGCATGTGCGAATCCGTCACGCGAGCGTTTCGTTTGATTCGACCTGAGCCATCCGGCAATGTCTGGTATCCCCAATTGGAATTATAATAGTTGTTTCCGCTGAGATCGTAGGTTTCTTGAATGGAAATACTCGATTTTCCTCGTCTTGAAGGTGCTCCGAGAATAACCAGGTTAATTTTGTTTTTCGCGTTAATTTTCTTGGTGACCGCAAAGAAGT
>CAZCAD010000287.1:0-4983 GCA_964496525.1 uncultured Flavobacteriales bacterium
GATTTGCAATAGACCGGTTTCTACTCTCAGATCGTCGAAGGAAATATGAACGTAAGATGAAGCCGGATTCGGATAAAGCTCAAAGCCAAATTCGCGTGGATGAACGTCCAATCCAATGACATAATCGCAAGGATCATCTATATTCAGAAAGGCCGAACCAACCACTGTAGGTGGAGTTCCTGTATTAGAAAAGACAAAGATGGAGAGTGTCGCAGTGTCGACAATTGTCGCCGCATCCGAAGAGATTAATAACGTATCCATAACACATTCGCCCACGCCAGTGTCATCCATGTATAGGTAATATACGTCATCCACTCCTGAACCAAAACTATTGGTATACCCCGCCATTTTTAGGCTGTTGTCGTTAGATTCAATCACAGATTCGGCATATTCAAAGCCATTCCTCCCAATAATCCGGCTCCAAATAAGATTTCCGGAATTATCTATCTCTGCAATCAGGGCATCCGAGAAGCCCAGTCCCAGGCTTGAAGAGTAACCGGCAAAACAAAAATTACCCGACGTTCGTTCAATAATTGAATTAAATCCGTCAAAATTAGCCTGACCATAGTTTTTAGACCAGAGTAGGACACCGTCTGATGAAACATTCAGGAGATATGCATCTTCCATTCCTAAACCAAAACTTTCTGTTGAACCGGCTGCGAAATAGCTTCCGCCCGATTCAATTATTTCATTTCCAAAATCACTTAGAGCACCACCGTAAACCCTTTGCCAAAGAATTGTACCATTTCCATCAAATTTCACCAGGAGCAGATCAGCATTTCCGGCTCCGTAACTAAAAGTATTTCCTATTGCAACAAAATTACCATCGGAAGTTGCTATGACGGATTTTAGTCCTTCAACTGAAGGGCCCCTAAGTATTCTGGTCCATAAAGTGTCACCATTTGATTTCAAGCGGAGAATATAGGCATCACGAATTTCGGCTGCGAAACTCTCGGTGTGACCGACTACAATAAAACCGCTATCCGGCAGCTCCACCACCCCGTAAGCGACATCATCAAACGCTCCTCCATAAGAGCGGGTCCAGAGCGTATCACCTAAACTATCTGTGCGAACAATATAAATATCGTCTTTGCCAAAAGTGAGATCATGTGCAAAGCCAACAAGAACAATTCCGCTGTCCGCAGTTTCTTTCATATCGAAGGCTTGAATACCCGGTAAGTCTCTTTCATTCGATAATGCTAAAGCCGAAGTGTCCTTGGTTAGTCCGAACGTTTTGGTCCAGAGTGTGTCACCATTAGAATCAACTTTAAATAAAAGGAAAAGCGAGGTTTCTGCCCCGTCTGTTTCGTAGGAACCGGAAATGAGATAATTATTATCAAAAGATTGCAGTATGCTGTAGGCCTGATCGGCACCATCAGAACCATACGTCCGCTGAAATTCGGCTTGACCGCAAAGGATGTTTGACAGGAAGACCGTGATAATAAAAATCAGTGTTCTCATGGACTGAACTCATTAAAAAAAGCCCTTTAATCTTCGATACAAGATTAAAGGGCTTTCTGAAATTCAAATAATTTTACTCAACTATCAACTTACGACTGACGACCTGATCATTCGATGAAATTTGTACAATATAGATTCCACTTGCCAAATCGGTTGCATCAAATTCTATCGAATTAGATATTCCGTCGGAGAATGACACCTCCATTATTTTTCCGTCAAGAGAAGCTACGACAACATTTGAAGAATTGAGTTCTACGTTTGCCTCAATGGTAACCATTCCCTCATTAACAGGATTTGGATAGACTTGCAAGTCAAGACCAGAAGCGTAATCTTCAAAACCTAATGTCGGAGAATCAATTCTTCGCACTTTATTATTGATTTCATTTGCATAGAAAATCCGTCCGTCGGGGCTAATTTCGATTCCGGTTATTCCCGGATCTCCCGTTACAATTCGAAACCATTCCTGAAAAGCATAAGTACCTTCTGTTTGGTAGACTATAATATCTCCGGTTGCGTGATCAGCAACCAGTATTTTTTTGTTGATAAGAGCAATCCCTGAAGGTGAATCCAGACCCGTAGTAATCACCTCTTCCCAATCGAAACCTACAATTTTGACATATTGGGCAAGACTTTCGTGCGGTCCGTAAGAAGGAGCTCCTCCAAATGATCCTGTTGTAATATCGATTCTTATCACTCTGTCATTTCCATGATCAACAACATAAAGCCATTTTGTAACCTGGTCTAAAACAATATGACTTGGAATGATATTGGCGGGATCTTTCACCAAATCCAATCCTTGAAATCGCTGAATTTTTCCATCGCTGTGAAAAGACCCACCGGCACCGTGATCATTGACAAAATCGTAACGCACGATATCACCGATATAGCCGTCATAAACCCAGAATACATTGCCCATCTCCCAGCAGATTCCTTGAGCGTAGGAGCTTTCGTGAAGCATATCAAGGTGGCTTCCATTTCCACCACTTGGTTCACCATAAATTGACAAGTCGGACGACCACAGGGTAGGACCGGTAAAGGCTGTTCCTCCGTCATGATTCGCATCAAAGACACCCGGCGAAGTGGCAAAATTGTTGTTGTCCTCGCTAAAGGCTATACCGGTTGTAAGGCTCATAAAGTGCCAGTTATTACTATCATCTTTCGCTATAGAGGTCTGGCTGGCCTTACCGGCATCGGAAAAAATGACCGTGGTACTTCCGCTCGCTTCTGTTCCTCTGGAAATTGCCCAAAGTTCATAATCACTTAGGTTGGGATGAAATTCTAAATCAGTCGGATCTACGACGCCCTGTCCAATACCCCCAATAGTCGTAAGCTCAATAACAGCATCTTTGTACTGAATGATAATGTCTGCTCTTGTTGTCTGTGTTGTTCCCGACAGACTAAGAGTGATTATAGCAATAAATAAAAATGTTTTCATAATTTTTTGGTTCTTTAAGTTTAAGTTTTTCCTCGCAATTGATATTTTTTTGTTCGTAATATTAATAAACTGGTATTACAGATTGGAGATAAGATGTTATCGCCATAGCGCATGGATGCACCATTTTAAATCAGATAAGAAATGTCTGGTAGAGGGACTGAAAATCCATAGCCCTATCTGGAGGTGACTCAAGGACATGATGTGAGAATTCCGTTTGATTTTCAGCGACAAAAAAGCCTAAATCTGAAGTCAAGACCGTAATTATGCCAGGCAAATCGTCCGACAATTCAAACTGATCAACTTTTTGAATGTCTGTTGAGGCCTTGTGAATTATTAATTCCGTCGTGCAACAGTTCTTTTTCTCACACTTCTTCATTTTGCATTTAGAGTGCCGTTTTGGAAAAGAGCACTTATCACATTCGGCCGGACCAAAAAAAGAAATATCGGTGATCTCGCCTTTACAGTACATAATCTCGACCGAAAAACTGCTGATCGAGAACATGAACAGAAACATAAGCGATATAGATATCAAACGATTCACGGGGCAAAAGTAAGTCAATTTATGACTTATCACAAGTAATTATTTTTCAATTTATTGTGCATTCTTGGAAAAATATTGACATTTATCAAGGATTAATCCAACCAAAACGATTCGAAGCCCGTAGTTATAATCGAAAAGAATCCGTTCAATTTTATCTAAAACCCTATCATGAATAAAGTCATATTCCTTTTTACCATAATTTTTATATCCGGTACTTCTGACGCTCAAATTAATTGGGATCCGATTATGGATGTTGCAGCATCTTCATTTGGCAATAACTATCCCAGGATAGTGACCGATGCATCCGGAAACGCCTTAATTACCTGGGGTAATGCCGATAATATGATGTTTTCTAAAGGAAATGGTTCGACTTTTACGACTCCGGTACAAATTAATTCGGCTGGGATATCAATCGCAGAGCAATCATGGCAAGGACCTGACCTGGCTTGCGATGGAAGCACAATTTACGCTGTGTATAAGCAGTTACCCGAAGCGGATCCGCTAAGCGAAATTTGGTGTTCAAAATCGACGGACGGCGGTATTAGCTGGAGTGCCGGTGTAATAGTAGACGGATCTATCGGTGGTGACGTATCAAGGTTTCCTACGGTCACAATAGATAACACAGGTAACCCAATTGCAGCCTACATGCGATTTGATTCAGATTTGACCAATGCGCGCTGGGTGGTTACCAAATCAACTGATACGGGAGCGTCTTTCGGGACCGATGTTTTTGCCAGTGGATGGAGCAGTGGAACTTCTGAGGTTTGTGATTGCTGTCCGGGGTCGATTACTACGCAAGGCGCTGTTGTCACAATGATGTATCGGGATAATGATAGTAATATTCGAGATAGCTGGGTGGGTATTTCAACTGACGGAGCCACGACCTTTACAAGTGGAATGGACGTAGATCAACAGGCTTGGAACCTCACGTTTTGTCCATCTTCCGGACCTGATGGGATAATTATCGGCGATACCCTAATTACAACTTATGTTAATGGTGCAAGCGGTGGAAATTTAGTTTTCTTCAATAAATCTTCCATTTCGGATGGAACAGGTTCGCCGGCCATCCCACTGACAGGTGCAATTGCCAGTTTGAATGGTCAGAACTATCCTCGAATCTCTAATTTTGGCAACAATGTTGGGATTGTGTGGCAACAAGCCGTGTCCGGAAACTACGAGCTTCCAATCCTTTTTACAGAGGATATTGATGCCGGATTCACTTCTTCATACGAAATAATTGCAAGCGAAAACGTGACTAATGCCGACATCGCGATTGCAGACGGCCAAATTCATGTTGTTTGGCAAAATAATATTAACGGAGTCGTTCGTTATCGAAGAGGAACCTACGGTCCTTCGGCCGGATTGAGTGTTAAAGAAAGTTCAGCCGAGGTAAACGTATATCCAAATCCTACAACTACAGGCTGGACTATTTCAATCAATTGCCCGGAGAATCTCGACATTGTTTTAACTGACATGAAGGGTGAAACCGTATTCAGCGGAAAATTTGATCCAGCGGACGCTTCAGAAGTACTGATTGAAAATTCTA
>CAZCAD010000288.1:0-4979 GCA_964496525.1 uncultured Flavobacteriales bacterium
AAAAGGGCGAGAGAACGAGCCAAAACGGGCATTTATTTCCTACACATCCCTAAGAGCCGAAATCAGTCTCAAAGCCGATAACACAGATATCGTCAACCTGTTCAATCTCACCCATCCATTCATCGATTTCTGATTCAAGGATATCGTGCTGATCCTCAAATGATTTTCCGCAAATTTTGAGCAGGCTCTCCTTCAGTGCCTTGACTTTGTATTTTTTTTCTCTAGGTCCACCGAACTGATCGGCATATCCATCTGAAGTCATATAAAATTTCAGTTCCTTCCTGAGCTTTACAATGTGCTCTTCAAAGATTTGATCGTCGGGAGTAAATCCTGCAACGGCCACCTTTGTTGCCTTGATTTCCTTAATCTCGCCATTTTCGATGATCCACAATGGCCTGTTCGCCCCGGCATAGCTCAATTCACCTTTATCTAAATCAATCGTACAAATCGCTGCATCCATTCCATCCCTCGTTGAACCCACTTCCCCATCCTGCTTTAGTGATTTCTTAATCGCCCTGTTCAATTCGGATAAGATCTGACCCGGAGAAGTTATTTTCCGTTCCGCGACAATAATGTTCAATCTATCCGATCCAATCATACTCATGAATGCCCCGGGTACACCATGACCTGTACAATCGGCACAAACAAAGATCAACTTTCGTTCTTTTTCAAGGAACCAATAAAAGTCTCCTGATACAATGTCCTTTGGTCTAAATAAAACAAAGGAGTTTGGCACCCATTTTTTCATTTCCGTTTCCAACGGAAGAATTGCATTTTGAATACGCTGGGCATAGTTAATACTATCCTCGATCTCCTGCTTTTGATGCTGAAGAACAACGTTTTTATGACTGATTTCTTTTGTCCGCTCTTCGACTATGCCTTCGAGCCACACATTCTTCGCTTTCAGGCGGGCAGAACTGATTCTTACTCCAACGTACAGTATGAGCAAGAAGACAAACCCATACATAATGTAAGCCCAGGTGGTTCTATACCAAGGCGGAAGTATACTGAAGCGATATTCAGCGGTTTCACTTTCATGATCAAAATTGTTTTTTGCCCTGACCCTGAAAACATAATCTCCTTCTAATAAATTGGTGAAGTTCGCTTCTGATTTTTGCGACCATTCTGTCCATTGATCATCCTGCCCTTCAAGTTGATAAGAGAATTTAATGGGGTGATCATCCCCAAAAAACGGGGCAGCAAAAGTGAATTTGATATCATTGTGCTCATAATCTATATCGACCAGATAATCCATCGGTTGAATAGCTGATTGAAGTCCGTTTTTATCCAACCATGTTCCATTAAATATGACTGAATCTCTTCCTACGCTCACACTTCGCACCAATGAGTAAAAAGGGATGTCATATTTCTTATATTTATTACGCCTGTATTGTATCAATCCATCAGCAGCACCAACCCAGAGTGTTCCGTCATCCTCAAGATAGAACTCATTGATTCTACCGTACTCCACGCCCAAAAATGGCGCGTTTATGAACTCTGCGGCCTTCTTGTCATAATACCCCAGTATACCCCCGGCGCAATACCAGCTACGATCTTTTTCATCTGCGAGTAAAAAGAAATCATTGACAAAAACGGAATCATAGAAAAGTTGAGTTTGAAACATTCCTCGGTGGTACTCCGGATCATCCTTGAGACTATCAGGTAATTCCATTATCATTTCATCTTCATGAATAAACATGTTTATTCCCTGAGTTGTGCCAAAAACGATAGAGTTTTGAAAGAGAATCGGAACACCACGTTGATCGTCTATCATCCCATCGTTCATGTTATACTCATCAAATAAAAACTGATCATCTTCAGTCCATTGAATTCGAAAGATTCCATCACCGGCAGTTCCCATCCAAAGGGTATTCTCATAGTCCGGATCAAGCTCTGCACCCAAAAATGTCTTATAGTTATTATAAGAAGACCATCTTTCGGCGAATTGAGAATCGTATATGAATATTCCGGTCTTCCCTCCGGTGACAAATCGCCGATCTTCGGGAATATATGTGATTACATTAGCATTTTGGTCTGACACCTGAGTGAAGTCTTTCCCATTTCTTGTCCTATAAACACCGTCTACGGCGGCTACATAAAGTGCTTCTTCCGCTACTACCATGTCCCATACACTACCACGCAGCACATTCGTATTGGTAAAGGGTGCTAAATCCATCTCATATTCATCTCTATCTGATTGCCGAAATAGCCCATTAGAAGTTCCGACATAGAGAAAATCATTGAATCGAATGATGGCCTGGACATCACCATCAATTCCTTTTTTCTCATCAAAATATGATAATGGCGAGTTATAATTGACTTTAGAAATTCCATTGCCCAGACCCAACCACAAATTTTGATCCCTGTCTAAAGACATCCCGAGAACATAGTTTGATCTCAGTCCTTTAGAACGATCAAGTTTAGAAAGAACGTTTCCGAGCTGATCAATGATGATAACCCCTTCGGTTCTGGTGCTTAGCGCAATATTTCCATTCTCCAGCATGATCGATCCAAAAACGCCTCGTTCTTTTAGAGGGGTTTTATTGAAATCCGGAAGTAAACGTTTATTTCCGTTCTTATACTTATACAGTCCAAGTTCCTGTGTGATAATAAGTAAGGAGTCGTCTTTCAATTTAAATATCCCAAATACACCGTAAATCTTAAACTCGTCAAAACCATTCAGGATTTTCAGTTCGTCTTCTTCGTACTTTACGATTCCAATTTCTCGTTCTCTTAAATAAAGTTCGCCATCGACCATAAAACTGGTGTGATAAGAATAATCGGGATATAATGTCCACAATTTATCTTCCTCTACTCCATATTCGTAAACGGCCTCCTGCGCTTGAAAAAACACGGATTTATCATTACTGTGGATGTAATTGATATCAGAAAAGAATTGATCCTCTTCAGGAAGTCTTTCAACCAGAGAAACGAATGTCAGTAAACCGGTAGTATCCGGCTCAAAGTATCCGAATTCTCCATAAGTTCCTGCATAAACCACCCCATTTTTATCGACGTCCAATGCACGCACAAAATTGCCGTAGCCAACTTTAATAAATCGCCACTTTAGCCCGTCAAACACCAATACTCCACTTCCTGTGGCGAAGAACAGCACTCCTTGATGATCCTGAACAACCTGATAAATCTCAGGGTTTCTATCTTTTCCATAATCATGTGTAGAGTAATTGACGACGGGTGGGAAAAAATCCTGCGCAAAGCTGTCAAAATACAGTAGTGCAAAAAGTGTTAGTAAAAGAAGTCTCATGTGGTTCGTGACCAAGGGTGGGTTGATTTATCTTTACCAAAAATAGACAAAAATGGCAAACCAAATCACTTTACTGCAAGTTATTGAACATGTTGAAAAATTTCATACTTCGTTCGGAATTGCTAACAATTATAGCCCTACAGAAAAGCTGACCGAAGATGAAATTTTACTGCGCTATAAGCTGATGCACGAAGAGAATGAGGAATATCTGGAAGCGGCCAATAAAGGCGATTTGGTTGAAATTGCCGATGCTCTGGGTGATCAGCTCTACATTTTATGTGGAACGATTTTAAAACACGGCCTCCAGCATAAAATTGCCGAAGTATTTGAAGAAATTCAACGATCGAATATGAGTAAACTGGACGCAGATGGTAAGCCCATTTATCGAGAGGATGGAAAGGTGTTGAAATCTGATCTTTACTTCCGGCCTGATATTAAATCGATTCTCGGAATCACTGAGAATTGAGATTTTTATCAGTCAAATAATAGCTAATTCACATCCAATAATTAATTTTAAATGAACTTCTCAGTCAATCAGCTGTAACCAATTGAAAGACTTCGTAATATACTTTCAATAACAGCTAACCTATGAAAATCCTTAGAGCCCTCTTTACCCTATCCATTTCATTCGTTTCATTTTCTGTTTTTTCCCTGGATAATTCTAAATACATTTCGATTGAAGAACTTGCTAATTCAGGCCGAATTGCCACCGATTTAGAAAGCCCTGGAGGGCAAACAAGTTTGGATATCGAAATTACCGTTCAAAACCTGGCCGGTGACTCAACTCATATATGGCTTGAAGCTGGTCGTCGATTGGAGTCGGTGGATCCGACCGAGCAAGATGTCTTTGTTGTTAGGAATCAAATGGTCAGTTTGGCGGCCGGAGAAATTGCAACAATCGTAGCGGATGGTTTCTGTTGCCAGGCCAAAAAGGGCGGACCAAAGAAGAAGTCAAAATTTAGAATTGGAACGATGGCCGCGGCGGCATGGGTCTTTTTAGCCAATATAATTGACAAAAATAATTTTCCTAAAAAATCCATTCAACAAGCGGTCTGGTGCATGTCCAACGGACATGACATTCGTACAATACCTGTTGTTCGAGGACGACCAACAATTCGACTTAGACAGACCGTAGCTGATTTGCTTGATGTTTCTTTGCCCTGGTACTCGTTTGGCTATGCCATTGACACAACTCAACTATTCAGTGGTAAAAAAGATGCAATTGTAGCTGAGGTACTCTACGAAGTGCCAAAACGAGCTCTTATATCAGGACAAATTCGAAACTCAAATGGAGAATTGGTTTTTCAAAGTCCTTCTCATCACGCCAGAAGAGGAGAAAATATCTATTTTCTTGATGCGGATATTAAAGGATGGCCCGATGGTGAGTACGTCTTTTATCTGATGGAAGACTTTCATACAACGAATCAACAAAAGACTTTTACAATTGACAAATTCGCTGATGCGAGTCAAGAAAATGTTCTTCCAAATATGTACATTGAGCATTAGAGATTATAACAAAGAATTTGTATAGAGGGGAAAAGGATTATTTTTTTCTTTAGCCAAGGCATTTTTGACCTGCCTGGCCGGCAGGCAGGTAAGCGTCCGCCTAAGGCGGACGCTTAGAGAAAATAACGCAGGAAGAAAAAGCGCTAGCTTTTGAAGACCAAACGTTAGTGCAGGGAGGAAAAAGAATTTTTTCGCCATACGAATTCTT